>NZ_DATBVQ010000017.1:0-10382 GCF_036515215.1 Flavobacterium sp. | reverse complement strand
TAAAACAGGCTCCACTACTTTATTGATGTCGATGCAATTTCCACCTGCCGAAATGATGACCGTTCCCGGTGCAATCACTTCTTCGTTTGGATATTTTTGTTTCATCGAAAGCGAATCTTTTCCCGTAGGGATGTTGATTCCTAATTCGATCGCAAAATTAGAACAGCTTTCTACCGCTGCGTACAAACGAGCGTCTTCGCCTTCATTTTTACAAGCCCACATCCAGTTAGCCGAAAGGGATATTCCGTCCAAGCCATTTTTGATGGGTGCCCAAACAATATTTGATAAAGCTTCTGCAATCGCGGTTCTGCTTCCTGCAACAGGGTCAATCAATGCCGCAACGGGCGAATGTCCAATCGAAGTAGCAACACCTTCCTTACCTAAATAATCCAAGGCGATTACACCACAGTTATTCAACGGTAATTGCAAAGGTCCCGTTGTTTGTTGTTTGGCTACTTTTCCACCCACACAACGGTCCACTTTGTTGGTCAACCAGTCTTTACAAGCCACTGCTTCCAGTTGCAATACTTGCTCTAAATAGGTTGATATGTTTTTTACGCTGTATTCTAAATCGGTATAATTTCTGTCGATGTTTTTATCGGTCATCACCACTTTTGGGGAACTTCCAAAAAAGTCTTCCAAGGCATAATCCATCGGTTTAGCACCGGTAGTTTTTGACTCGAAAGTAAAACGATGATCTCCGGTCACGTCACCTACCTGATACATTGGAGCGCGCTCCCTGTCAGCGATGCGTTGTAAAGTGTCAATGTCTTTTTGACCTATAACCAATCCCATTCTTTCTTGAGACTCGTTACCGATTATTTCTTTGGCTGATAGGGTAGGGTCACCCACTGGCAATTTGTCTAAATCAATTAATCCACCTGTATCTTCCACCAGTTCCGAAAGACAGTTTAAGTGTCCTCCAGCTCCGTGATCGTGAATCGATACAATTGGGTTGTTGTCGCTTTCTACCAATCCACGGATGGCATTGGCAACACGTTTTTGCATTTCCGGATTCGAACGTTGGATTGCGTTTAATTCAATTCCTGAACTGAAAGCACCGGTATCAGCAGAGGAAACTGCAGCACCACCCATTCCGATTCTATAATTTTCGCCACCCAGGATAACGATTTTGTCACCTGTTTGTGGTTTTTTCTTGATTGCTTGGTTTAGTTTTCCGTAACCAATTCCACCAGCTTGCATAATCACTTTGTCGAAACCTAATTTACGGGCATCTTCCTCATGTTCGAAAGTAAGCACAGAACCCGTAATAAGCGGTTGTCCGAATTTGTTTCCAAAATCAGATGCTCCGTTTGAAGCTTTGATCAAAATATCCATCGGGGTTTGGTACAACCATTTTCTTTCGGTCATTCCGTTTTCCCAAGGTCTGTTTTCTTCCAGTCTTGAATAAGAAGTCATGTAAACCGCCGTTCCCGCCAAAGGCAAAGAACCTTGTCCACCTGCAAGACGGTCACGAATCTCTCCACCAGAACCTGTTGCCGCTCCATTGAAAGGCTCCACGGTAGTTGGGAAATTGTGCGTTTCCGCTTTTAATGAAATCACAGAATCGAAATCCTTGGTTTCATAAAAGTCAGCTTTGTCGGCACTTTTTGGGGCAAATTGTTGCACGCGCGGCCCTTTTACGAATGCCACGTTATCTTTATATGCTGAAACTATATCGTGTGGGTTTTCAGACGAAGTTTTCTTGATCAGTTTGAATAAAGAAGATTCTTTTTCAACGCCATCAATCACAAACTTTCCGTTGAAAATCTTGTGGCGGCAGTGCTCTGAATTGGCTTGTGAAAAAGCGAAAATTTCTGAGTCGGTTAGTTTTCTACCAATTTTAACGGCTAAATTATCCAAGTATTCCACTTCTTCCGGGCTCAAAGACAAACCTTCTGATTTGTTATAGGCTGCAATATCGTCAATGTCCAAAATAGGTTCTGGTGTGACATTAGTGGTAAAAATATCTTGATTTAATTCTGAATATTTTTGGGAAAGCATCGGGTCAAAATCGGTGAAGTCGGCCGTTGCTTTGTGAAATTCTTCGATTCGAATGATTCCTGAAATCCCCATATTTTGGGTAATCTCAACAGCATTGGTACTCCAAGGCGTGATCATGGTGGCACGAGGGCCAACAAAAAAATCCGACAATACGGATTTTTCTATTTTATTGGAGTCGGCAAAAAGCCAATTGAGTTTTGAAATGTCTTGAGCTGAAATTTCGTTTTGCGTTTGCACTGCAAAAACAGTTTTGCTTTGGTTTTCAAAGAAATGGATCATTGTTGTGTAGTTTGTTGTATTACGGTGCAAATTTAGGCAATTAAGATTAAATTTTCCGCAAAAAAAAAGCGGCAATTTTGCCGCTTTTTAATATGTTCAACATTTGTAATTAACTAGTTGATAATGATTCTTTTAGTTGTAGATTTTGAATCGTCAGTTATTTTTACGAAATACACTCCCTTATTAAGCTGAGACAGTGATAAGGTAGTGCTGTTCGTATTCTTTCTTTCGTAAACCTTTTGACCAATAATGTTATAGATTTCGACAGAATACTCTTTGTTGGAGTTGTTTATGAAGAAGTTACCGTCGGAAGGGTTTGGGTATATTTTCACATCGCCTGACTCGGCAATTATTTGAGTTTTGGCCGATGCTTCAAGATTTTTGCTTCCTAAATTAGAGCATGTATCCGATGAATAAGAATCCCATTCAGTTGAAATATTAAATGTGGTGTTAGGCGAAGTTACGGTTGATTTTCTTCTTAGGGTAACATTGGCGCCAAAGTTTGCCGTTCCACCATTAAATGTTCCAATGATGTCAATAAGCACCCCATTTTTAAATAAACCTATGGCGTCATTACCGTTAAAAGTCATCTCTGTCGCGGCAGTGGAAATGTTTGCTGAACCGGTCGCATAACAACTGGAAGCGATAGCACTGTTTACCAAAGTAAATTTACTTCCATTACTTAAGGTCCCGCTTAGGCTCATTCCTGAACTCCATGATCCCGAGCCATTTGTTTGTTTTTTGACGCTGTAAACCGATAGGTTTACCGCGCTTCCAGTAGCATTTGAAATTTCCAAAGCCTTGTTATTTGACGAACCTTCAATGTATTCTGAAAACAAAAGCTCAGTGGCAGTCGAACCACTGTTTGCTGTGGTGGTAACATTTAATGTGTTGCTTGCAGAAGAAATGTTTCCGGCTGCATCCTTCGCTTTTACTAAAAAGCTGTAGGCCGTTGAAGCTGATAATTCCGTTACACTAAAAGAGTTTGAAGTAACGGTTCCCAATAAAGTTGTTCCTCGATATACGTCATATCCGGTTACGCCAACATTGTCTGTTGATACTGACCAAGATAAATTGGTTGTGGTCTGTGTGGTTCCGGAAGCGGCAAGCGCTGTTGGAGCTGATGGAGCGGTTGTGTCTGCAGTTCCTCCAGAAATTGTTACCGAATAGTCTTCCACTTGTCCGTAGGAGAAAGTCTCGCAGGCGGTTGGAGTTCCATTGTATTTCATCGAAACGCGCATTCTTGTGGTTCCCAGAGTGGCGTTAGAGGGTATCGTGAAAGAACCCGAAGCCGTTGCGGCTGTCGAAGTTGCCTTTGTCCAAACTTGTTCCCCTGCATCCGTGAATAATCCGTTTTGATTGTAATCTACAAAAACGGCGTATCCTTCGCTATACACCGTCGATGTCCAAGAAGGAGTTATTGTAATTGTATAAGCGGTTCCTCGCGAAGCAGTGGTTGAAAGCGCGGTGTAATTTTCATAACCTGAAGTCCCGGTAGAAGTATTACTTATCGAACCAAAAACTACTTTGCCTATTTTTTCGTCAGCTGTGCTGTTTCCTTGCGAAGAACAATAGTTTAATGTAGCCGTTGAAGTTGTGGTAACGTTTACGGTATTACTGGCATTTGAGCTATTTCCTGCTGCATCTTTCGCTTTTACTGAAAAGGAGTACGCTGTAGAAGCCGTTAATCCGGTAACTGTATAGGAAGTTCCTGTACTGGTTGCTTGCAGGATTGCTCCCTGATATACCTCATATCCTGTAACGCCGATGTTGTCAGTTGAAGCGGTCCATGACAAAGTTGTTGTTGTGTCGGTAGTTCCGGAAGCCAATAAATTGGTAGGAGCCGTTGGAGCCTGTGAATCTGCTGATGGGTTCCAAACTTGTTGCACGTATTCCGGATGATCGATGTACGGGTTTCTGTTGTTTTGAAAAGTGTAAATGGCGTTGTTTCGCTCTATTTCTCTAGCACTTACTGGGTCTTGGCTGTTCCAAGCCAAAAGCATATTCAAAAAAGCGGTGGTGAAAACTTGATTGCTTGATCCGTTAAACATAGGGTAGGCGTAGCCAGAAACTGTATTCTCGTATCGAGTGGCAAAATAGAAATACATTCGGGCAATATCTCCCTTAAATTCGTCGATAGGTTCAAAAACGGTACCTGAATATCCAGCTACTGAACTCGAGCCCAATTTACTGCCGTTTAGCGAGGTCCATGTTGTTGATCCTACAGTTCCGTGGGGATAGTTGGACCTTTGCCCGTTTACTTTCCCGTCCGTTGGTGTTATGAAATGTGCATCAGAAACCATCGGGGCGCTGGAGTTAAAAGACGACTGCGGTATGATATGCTCCCTGTTGTAGCAATCTCCTTCGGCTGAGTAGTTTCCGCATCTTTGTGTTGATCCCGTTGAATAATTATATGGGTCTGTAGCGCTAGGCTTTTCAGAATACATGTCTAAAACGGTTCCGTCATTTTCATAAAAATGATCAACATCAGATGATTGGTAGGTGGTGTATAATCCGCCATAGCCATTGTCGGTATGACCTTTAATGATGTTGTACAATTGTGTTTTTAAGGTGTAATTTGTTCCTGTGGCAGAATCATAGTAGCCGGGCGGAATTTGTGCGATACCTGCGGTAAAGAAAAATAATAATGCAATTGAGTAGATTTGTTTCATAGTTAACAGTTAATTGGGTTAATTCATAGCTTTTTTAAAAAAAAATATAACAAAATAATCGAAAATGTATATTTTTCTGACAAATATAAATTATTATTCAATAACTGAGGTTATTAAATGTTTAAGCTAACTGTGTATTCTATGATCTTATAAATTAAACATTCAGTTCGCAAAGGGGCGATTGCTGTAGGCTCCCAAATCAGGGGGTAAAGTTCTTGTGTTTCCTAGAATGTCAATCGGAATCAGGTAAGCCGAATTCCCTTTTGCGAAAGCGCCAGAAGTGTCATCAATATTAAGTTTGTTCTGGGAAACGTTATAAAATTTGGGGCTTTCGTTTAAAAGGATAGCGTTGTAATGAACGGGATCCGTTTGAAATTGATAATCGGGATTCGTTGTAGCCGAATCAAATTTTATCAAACAATTATTGAATTGGTACTCAAATGCCGCTGCGGTTTTTTTGCTTAAAACCAGTTCGTTAGGATAGGATCCGTAAATAATGCAGTTGTTAAAAGTGGCCTGGGTTAAGTCTTTGACCTCTGGGATGGCCCCTATGCTGTAATTATTTACAGAAACGGCCGCTTGTGACGAACTGTTCCAGTTATTGTTGAGTGTGCAATGGGTGAATTTATAATCCCCGCCGTACGAGCAGCTTAAACTGGCCAAACCGGCGGAATTGATCACCATGTTTTCCCCCTCTATTTTTGCGGTCTGCGCCAAAATACCGTAGTTGGATGAATCGTAAATTTGGGTGTTTTTGATGGAAACCGTTGTTCCGTCATTGTTTTGGATCAACAGTCCGATAGTTGCGTTTTTGACCGTTAAATGGTTTATAGTGTTATTTGTACTTCCGTCAGTAAGCCAAATAGTTCCCCATTGTCCGGGGACATCAGAATATTCCGGTTCCAGGCGGTCACCCTCAAAAATCACCTCTTTTTCCAGACCGTCTGTGGTTGATGCGGTTCCGTTTACGTTTATAGATGCATTGTTGGCCACGATAAGCCCTGAATTAGCGTGAAAATGGACTCGGGTTCCCGCCTCAAAAACGGCTATTTTTCCGGAAGGGACCGCCGCATAACCATAGATTACGTAAGGTTTTTGATTGGTAAACAGCAGTTCGTTTCCATTTACGGGATCATTTTCGTCGAGATAAAAGCCTTCAATTTTTTGGTCGCCAATGGGAAGCGTTTCTGTGGTGCCGTCAGCAAAACGTTTCGGATACAAGAAAACGGCATCTTGGATCAGCGTCACCAGTTCAACCGTTTGCAGGTTAGATCCGCCGTCAAACTCAATTTGGTCCGTGTAAAGGAAATCGGTCGGGTTCGCGTCAGTTATATCAGCGGTGGTTTCAATGAATATGTAGATGCTGTCTTTTGCCAAAAGGGCAACGTTATTGAATATTTTTCCTTTCGTGCCCTGCAGGCCGTCAACAGTCATTCGGTATTTGGAATTCAATCCTTTGCCTAGTTTTATTGTTGGAATGCTAATGTCATTTTTACCGTGATTGTATACTTTAAGTCTGTAGGTGCTGGAGCCTATATTTTTAAAAACGGTATCCAAATAGATAGTGTCTTTTGAAAAGGCCAAGTTGCCTGTGCTGGCTACCGTTTCAAAATCAGAACGACACGAACCAAGAGCTATCAATAAACCAATAAAAAGTAAAAAAGAGATGGAACGCATTTCGTTTGTTTTTCTGTAAAAATAGGAAAAATCTATTGCGAAATCAGAATAACAATTGCAATTACTGTTTTGTGTCTCATCTTTTATTTATTTTTACATTCTTTAAAATAAGACACATGACATTAGACAAAGATAAAATGCTTCAGTATTGCAATGAGTTTTCAAAAAACACACTGATGCAAACCTTAAATATTGAGTTCATAGACGCCGGCGAAGGTTTCCTTGTTGCCAAGATGCCCGTTAATCCATCGGTGCACCAGCCTATGGGATTGCTTCATGGTGGAGCATCAGTGGCTTTGGCAGAGAGTGTGGGAAGTGCCGCTTCCCATTTTTTTATCAATGATAGGGAACAGGAAGTGCGCGGAATCGAAATTTCGGCCAATCATTTAAAAAGCATCCGCGAGGGTTTTGTTTTTGGAACGGCCCGAATTATCCACAAAGGAAGAACGCTGCATCTTTGGGAAATCAAGGTCACTGACGAGGCAGGAAACTTAGTGTCGCTTTGTAAATTGACGAATATGGTTTTGGAAAAAAAGAAATAAAAAAATCGTTTTTTTTTGTTAAATTTATATTTAAAAGGATTCAAATATGATTGATTTTTTTATAAAAGTAAAACAGCAAATGGCGCTAAATCTGCCTTTTGCGATATACAGCAAGCCAAATAAGAATAACTTAGTGGGAGTTTTTCAGAAAAATGACCATTTGTATTTTGTGGAAGATTTTACTGAAACGGGTTTTGTTTTTGCCCCTTTTGAAGGCGATCAAACGATACTTATTCCCAAGGCACAATCTGTAAAATGGGAATCTGAAATAACTTCTATTGAGGAAAATGGCGGTTCTGAAATTTCAAACACTGAAAATAAAGATGCTCAAACTCGGTTTGAAACCCTAGTTAAAAAAGGTATCGATGCCATATCGGAGGGAGTTTTCGATAAAGTGGTTTTGTCACGAAAAGAAATCGTTGATGTGCCCGATTTTGACTTGGTGACCGTTTTTGAAAAATTAATTCGAACATACCCGGCAGCTTTTACCTATTGTTGGTTTCATCCCAAAATTGGTTTGTGGATGGGCGCATCCCCGGAGCGGCTGCTGAAATCCAACAAAAATAAATTTTACACAACGGCCTTGGCCGGAACACAGCCTTTCCGTGGCAGTTCAGAAGTTGTGTGGGAAACAAAAGAAAAAGAAGAACAGCAATTTGTTACTGATTTCATTTTGGAGAATCTAAAAAACCTGGCAACCGAAGTAACAGTTTCGAGTCCTTATACCTTTAAAGCGGGCAATTTGTTGCATTTAAAAACAGAAATTGAAGGAATTGTAAATGAAAACTCAAATTTGAAACAGTTGGTTTCCGTTTTGCATCCGACACCTGCAGTTTGTGGATTGCCGCAATTACTTGCCAAAGAATTCATTATTGAAAATGAAGACTATGATAGGAATTATTACACTGGTTTTTTGGGGGAATTAAACAAGAAAGGTTTTACGAAGCAAAAATTAAAAACCGATTTGTACGTGAATTTGCGTTGCATGCAAATAAAAAATAATCATGCCCATTTGTATGTCGGCTGTGGAATCACGGAAGGCAGCATTCCTGAAAAAGAATGGAAAGAAAGCGTCAATAAATCAATGACGATGAAAAGGGTATTGTAGGGAGAGTTGAGAATGGACAATGAAATGGTTGACAGTGAGACGAGATCAAGAATAGCAAATAAGTAATAAAGTAGAATAAATGAAATTAGATATACTTGCCTTTGGCGCTCATCCCGATGATGTGGAATTGGGTTGCTCAGGGACCATTTTAAAAGAAATATCCTTAGGGAAAACCGTTGGAATAGTTGATTTGACTCGCGGCGAATTGGGAACAAGGGGGTCGGCAACGATAAGAGACCAGGAAGCGAATGCTGCCGCTAAAATCTTGGGGGTTTCCGTTCGGGAAAATCTGGAGATGCGCGACGGTTTTTTTGTGAATGACGAAAAACACCAGATTGAAATCATCAAAATGATTAGAAAGTACCAACCCGAAATAGTATTGTGTAATGCAATTGACGATAGGCATATTGACCACGGAAAAGGAAGCAAGTTGGTTTCTGATTCCTGTTTTTTGTCGGGATTGATGAAAGTGGAAACGGAACTGGAAGGCGAGAAGCAGCAAGCTTGGAGGCCAAAACTGGTATACCATTACATCCAATGGAAAAATATAGTTCCCGATTTTGTGGTGGACATAACGGGCTTTACGGAAAAGAAAACCGAATCCATTTTGGCTTACGGTTCGCAGTTTTATGACGCTAATTCCAAGGAACCGGAGTCGCCTATTTCGTCCAAAAACTTTCTGGAAAGCCTTAATTACCGCTCAAGGGATTTAGGAAGACTTACAGGAGTAGAACATGCCGAAGGATTTACCGTAGAAAGATATTTGGCAGTCAATAGCTTAGCTGATTTGATCTAAATTTGATGTAATTTTTTAAAAAAATTATTTGCAGAAGTGAACTTATGTTGTATATTTGCAACCGCTAAGCAAATGGTGGTTGTAGCTCAGTTGGTTAGAGCATCGGTTTGTGGTACCGAGGGTCGCGGGTTCGAGCCCCGTCTTCCACCCAGAAAGCAAAAGCTTCGAAGAAATTCGAGGCTTTTTTTGTACCCCTAATTTAGGGTGAGACGAGCATAAAAAAAGCCTGCAAATTATACGTTTGCAGGCTTTTTGGTATCATGGAGTTGGGGGCTTATTTCAAGCTTCCTACCATATCTTCGGGTTTTACCCAAAGATCAAAATCTTCTGGGGTTACATAACCCAAACGAACGGCTTCTTCTTTTAGAGTTGTCCCGTTTTTATGCGCTGTTTGGGCAATTTCTGCCGATTTGTAGTATCCTATTTTGGTGTTCAATGCCGTAACCAGCATCAATGAATTGTCAACCAGTTCTTTGATGCGTTTGTAGTTTGGTTCGATTCCTTGAGCGCAATGTTCGTCAAAAGACATGCAAGCGTCCCCTAACAAACGTGCCGATTGCAAGAAATTAGCAGCCATTACCGGCTTAAACACGTTCAATTCATAATGACCTTGCATCCCACCAACGGTGATGGCAACATCATTCCCCATAACTTGGGCGCAAACCATCGTCAATGCTTCACATTGTGTGGGGTTTACTTTTCCGGGCATGATTGAAGAACCGGGTTCGTTTTCCGGGATGATCAATTCGCCAATTCCTGAACGGGGTCCAGAGGCAAGCATACGGATATCGTTGGCGATTTTGTTCAACGAAACGGCCAGTTGTTTCAAGGCGCCATGCGATTCCACAATTGCGTCGTGAGCGGCTAGTGCCTCAAATTTGTTTTCGGCGGTAACGAACGGATGTCCGGTGAATTCAGCGATGTATTCCGCCACTTTTACATCATATCCTGCAGGCGTATTCAAACCTGTTCCGACTGCAGTTCCTCCCAAGGCCACTTCGGACAAGTGAGCCAAGGTGTTTTTGACTGCTTTTAAGCCATAATTTAATTGGGCAACATATCCTGAAAGTTCTTGACCAACGGTAAGGGGCGTGGCGTCCATAAGGTGCGTACGGCCAATCTTCACTACGTTTTTAAACTCGATAGCTTTCGCATGTAAAGTATCCCTTAGTTTCTCCACTCCCGGGATAGTGATTTCCACCACCGATTTATAAGCGGCAATGTGCATTCCTGTAGGGAAGGTATCGTTAGAAGATTGTGATTTGTTCACGTCATCATTGGCCTTGATGAATTGTTCGCCTTCG
>NZ_DATBVQ010000016.1:0-12665 GCF_036515215.1 Flavobacterium sp. | reverse complement strand
TAACGGCGAATGACAATTCAGGCGTCGGTCTTAATTCTGAAAACAAATACACTTCAATGCCATTAGCAGAGAAAACATTAGCAACTAATTTTGCCAGAGTGTCGCTGTTATGTCGGCAATCATAGGCAATCGCCGCTTTTATGGGCTGGTTGGGGAATGCCTTATGCAAATAATCGGAAAGACCTTGCGTGCTTTTCCCAAGAGTGTATTTATTGACTCGGTTGTTTCCAACGCCCATTATTCCGCGCATTCCACCGGTACCAAATTCCAAATCTTTATAGAAACTCTCCTCCAGTTCTTTAGGGGAGGTGGTCATCAATTCTTTAACTGCTTCCTGTGTTGCTTTGTCAAATGTTGGTGTAAGCCATTCATTTACTGCGTCCAAAATGTTTTGTTTGATTTCCATTCTATATGTTTTTAGTTTAAGTTTAAGTTTTTCAATTTTCTTAGGAGCTATGTCCTGCTATCCATTGCAATCTTATAGTCCAAACACTGGCCTATAAGGATTTTCATTTCTATCAGGGCTAAACCAACTATAGGTTAACCTCACTCGAAATTTTATAACGTTCCTCGTTGTTTTTGGTACGCAAAATAATTTCACCCAGAAAACCGGCCAAAAATAATTGGGTTCCTAAAACCATTGTAGTCAATGCGATGAAAAACCAGGGGTTGTCTGTCACTAGACTATAACGCATGTCGTTGTACATGTGATATAGTTTTGAAATACCGATATAGCCCGCAAGCATGAAACCAATGATGAACATTAGTGAGCCCATGGCTCCAAATAAGTGCATTGGCCTTTTTCCAAATCTGGAAAGAAACCAGATGGTGATTAAGTCCAAGAAACCATTGATGAAACGTTCCATCCCAAATTTGGTTTCCCCATATTTTCTGGCTTGGTGCTGTACCACCTTTTCGCCAATTTTTCCAAAACCGGCATTTTTTGCCAAAACCGGAATGTATCGGTGCATTTCGCCCGAAACCTCAATGTTTTTTACGACTATATTTTTGTATGCTTTCAGTCCGCAGTTGAAATCGTTCAGTTCCACACCGGAAGTTTTTCTGGCAGCCCAGTTAAATAATTTCGAAGGCAGGTTTTTAGCGACAACGGAGTCGAATCGTTTCTTTTTCCAGCCGGAAACCAAGTCAAAATCTTGACTCGTGATCATATTGTATAGTCCTGGAATTTCCTCGGGGCTGTCTTGCAAGTCGGCATCCATAGTGATGATGACATCACCTTGGGCTTTGGCGAAACCGGCATGCAGAGCCTGGGATTTTCCGAAATTCCTCATGAAACGGATTCCCTTGACATTCGGGTTTTCAGAGGCGAACTGCTCGATGATCGACCAGGAATTATCCGTGCTTCCATCATCCAAAAAGATGATTTCATAGGAATAATTGTTCGATTGCATTACCTTGACAATCCAAGCGTACAATTCTTTAAGCGATTCCTCTTCGTTAAGAAGCGGTATGAGTATGGATAAATTCATTAATTACAGGCTTTGTGGGTTTTCATTTTTTACAATTGCACCTACAATTAGAGAGTATATTAATCCGAAAAATGAATACATAGCAAGTGTAACAGGTAGAACAATCAAAGGGTTCATGAATTTTTTCATCATCTCAATCCCCATTTCCATTTCCTTACTCGTTATGTTAGGGTTTTGCTTGATCATATCGTCTTGGGTAATTGAAATCATCTCATTGATAAAATCAGGATAGATAAAATTAAAGGCGATATTAAACAGACCGTATATCAGGGCTGCGATAAAAGTGATCGAAACCCCTACCTTTAAAGCTTCGCCATAGCGGATGAAACCGTTATTTAAATTTTTCTTGTAGTTGATGCACCCTAAATAGATGAATAGTAGAGGTAGTACCAAGTAATTGGCAATGTTAACAATCACGCCGGCGCTGGTTCCCACTAATGATCGCATTCCTATTATGTACATAATTACGAATTCTAAAACCATTATAACGCCAAACAATACGCCATATACTAGACCAGATTTACCCGGTGATACACTTCTTTCCATAAAAACTTTATTAATTAATCCACAAATATAGCAATTCCCAATATATTCGGCTACAAAAAACAGTTTTTACGATTTAATAAAAAAAACGAAACAAAGATTTGTTTATTGGAAAATAATTGTAAATTTGCAGACTCAAAATAATAGTGTAAAAACAAAAAGTTATAGTGAGTTTATACCTTTTCCGTTAAAAGAGAAGCCGCAAAACAAGTTATAGCCAAACAAATAAACAAGATGAAAAAAGGAACTCACCCAGAGAATTACAGATTAGTTGCATTTAAAGACATGTCGAATGAAGACGTTTTTATCACTAAATCTACAGCAGATACAAGAGAAACAATTACAGTTGACGGTGTTGAATACCCAGTTGTGAAAATGGAGATCTCTAGAACTTCTCATCCTTTTTACACAGGTAAAAACAAACTTATCGATACTGCAGGACGTATTGACAAGTTCAAAACTAAATACGCTAAACACGTTAAGTAATCTTAACTTGTTTGTTGATATAGTAAAGCCTTCCTTTTGGGAGGCTTTTTTTTGTTGATTTAATCGGGATTGTTATGGAGTAAACTTGTTAATGAAACAAATAAAAACTTTGTAACTTTGGCCCTTTGTAACTTTGAAATTTTATAAAATGAACTACATACTTTTTGACGGCCCAGCCCGAAATGCCTTATTACCTTTTACTTTCACGCGCCCCGTTGCAGACATCCTTATTGGAATCATGACAATTCGCCAAAAATGGGAAATGCACTTGGGTTCTACAACCACCACTTTGACGGAGGAATATTTATCGGATAAATTCCCGATGGTGGAACTCGAAGATAACGTAATGATCAATGCCTCTTTTCTGCCCAATGCAGTTTTGGCCGAAATGATCGGCAATTTGGAGCCAAACCAAGTCATATTTAAAGGGGAGGAAGTAGTTGCTTTTTATACGCAGGAAGACCAGGAAGAAGTGGATTTTGATTCCTATGAGATTATCGAATATAACGAAGACTGTTTGACGGTTCAGAATACTTGGGATATTTTCTCGAAGAATGATGCCGCTATTCGCGAAGACTTCGAGTTTTTGACCGAAGGAAGAAAATCGCAACCGATACCGAAAAGCGTCAATGTAATTGCTCCGGAGAATATATTTATCGAAGAGGGAGCCAAGTTGGAGTATGTCACACTGAATGCTTCTACGGGGCCTATATATATAGGTAAGGATTCCGAAATCATGGAAGGATCGGTAATACGCGGGCCATTTGCATTGTGCGAGGGTGCCGTAGTCAAAATGGCTGCCAAGATATATGGGGCGACAACCGTCGGGCCGCATTCCAGAATTGGGGGTGAGGTAAACAATTCGGTGATTTCAGCGTATTCTAACAAAGGCCACGATGGTTTTCTGGGGAATTCCGTTTTGGGAGAATGGTGCAATATTGGCGCCGATAGTAACAATTCGAACCTGAAAAATAATTATGAAGAAGTGAAATTGTGGAGTTACGAAACTGAAGGTTTTGCCAAAACGGGACTCCAGTTTTGCGGATTGATGATGGGAGACCACAGTAAATGCGGAATCAACACCATGTTTAACACCGGAACTGTCATAGGAGTAAGTGCCAATATATTTGGAAGTGGATTTCCCCGTAATTTTGTGCCGAGTTTCTCTTGGGGAGGCGCGGCAGGATTTTCGACCTATATTACTAAGAAAGCTTTTGAAACAGCCAGATTGGTCATGAGCCGCAGAAACGTGGATTTTGACGAAAAAGAAGCGGCTATTTTGGAGCATGTCTTCGAAGAAACAAAAAAATGGAGAAAAGAGTAATTTTTCCAATACCCAGTACACTGTAATGAAAAAGTGTGAAACTGCCTTATTTATAAAAGGGCAGTTTTTTTATGCATAAGATCGAGTTGAAAGCCAGCTTGAGTTGAAGACGGTAAATTAAATTTAACATTTTTTTACCTTTTTTGGAAAAACGGCAAAATATTTTAAATATTGATAACAAGAAGGTTAGGGTGTTTTTTTGGTTTTATGTGTCCCTCGGTTAGTTTTTTTTGGCTTAATGTTATAGTTTTATAGAAAATTATTTCAAAAAATTATACGATTCGTTTTTTGAAAGTTATTAATATAAAACAACTATATGGAAGAGATTATTGGGGTATTAAATGATATTGTTTGGAGTAATGCATTAATTGTTCTGTGCTTAGGTACAGGACTTTATTTTTCTGTGCGTACCCGTTTTTTGCAAGTGCGCCACATCAAAGAAATGTTTCGTTTGCTTTTTGACGGAAAAAGTTCAGAGTCTGGAGTTTCATCCTTTCAAGCCCTGTCCATGTCTTTGGCAGGAAGAGTCGGAACGGGTAATATAGCGGGTGTGGCTACGGCTATCGCTTTTGGTGGACCTGGAGCCATGTTTTGGATGTGGATGGTCGCCTTTTTAGGAGCTAGTACCGCTTTCGTGGAAGCGACTTTGGCACAAATTTATAAAGAAAAACATTTAGGGCAGTTTCGTGGAGGCCCCGCATTTTATATCGAAAGAGGATTGGGAGTAAAATGGTTTGCGATTTTGTTTGCCGTGGTTTCCATCATTTCAGCCGGTCTGTTATTGCCCGGAGTGCAAGCGAATTCTGTTGCCGACGGAATACAGAATGCCTTCAATATCGATACTTGGATGTCGGGAGTTGCTGTTGCGGTAATATTCGGGGCGATTGTATTTGGCGGTGTAAAAAGGATTGCCAAATTTACGGAATACGTAGTTCCAATAATGGCTATCGGTTACATTCTGATTGTATTAGTGATAATAGCCATCGATATTGAACAACTTCCGGGGGTTATTTCGCTGGTGTTTAAAAGCGCCTTTAATATGGAAGCCGGTTTCGGTGCTGTCTTCGGTCTGGCCATTCAATGGGGCGTGAAAAGAGGAATTTATTCAAATGAGGCCGGACAAGGGACCGCGCCGCATATAGCCGCTGCGGCAAACGTTTCACACCCTACCAAGCAAGGTTTGGTACAGTCGTTTTCGGTTTATGTTGATACTCTACTGGTTTGTTCCGCTACCGGCTTTATGTTGTTGATAACGGGGAAATATAATGTTCACAATCCTGGTTTTGGGAGCGGGGGCGCTTCGGAGTTTTTATACAATGGTGCCCAAAATGTTACAGTGGGGCCAGGGTTTACGCAAAGCGCCATGGACAGCGTTTTTCCCGGTTTCGGTTCCTACTTCGTGGCTATTGCCTTGTTTTTCTTTGCTTTCACAACTATTCTTGCCTATTATTATATCGCAGAGACAAACATCTCTTATTTGACCAGAAATTTGAAATCCCCAATTTATAACCATTTGTTGAAATTGGTGATGATGTTGGTGATCATGTACGGTTCTATCAATCAGGCAAAATTAGCATGGAACATTGGTGATCTGGGAGTGGGACTAATGGCTTGGTTCAATATTATAGCCATTATTCTTTTGCAGAAACCCGCCCTGGCTGCACTAAAAGATTACGAGAAACAGCGGAAAGAAGGGAAAGATCCAACGTTTCATCCCGAAGATATTGGTGTTACGAATGCGCATATATGGAATACCATAAATAAAAAGGAAAAGGAGTAAGTTTAAATAAGTTATTTCTTTTGAAAGCTTCCGGCAACAGGATTTTTGATCTGCGTTGTTGGAAGCTTTCATTTTATATTACACTAAGTGCTTAATTAATCTATCTTTGCACTTTTTAAAACAAATCGGTTTTCAAATTGAGGAAGGACCGAATCCACAAAAAACGATACTATAATGATTACAGTTAATGATATTTCAGTGCAATTTGGCGGCACAACGCTTTTTAGCGATGTTTCTTTCGCTATTAATGAAAACGATAAAATTGCCCTTATGGGAAAAAATGGAGCGGGTAAATCAACGCTTCTTAAGATAATAGCCGGACAAAGCAAACCTTCGACCGGAAATGTTTCTGCGCCCAAAGATGCAGTAATTGCCTATTTGCCGCAGCATTTATTGACTACTGACGGAGCCACCGTTGTTGAAGAAACCTCAAAAGCATTCGGCGAAATTTTCAGTATGAAGGCGGAGATTGATGAAATCAACGAACAGCTTACCATCCGTACGGATTATGAAAGTGACGCCTACATGAAATTGATCGAAAGAGTGTCTGACTTGAGTGAAAAATTTTATGCTATCGAGGAAGTGAATTACGAAGCCGAAATCGAAAAAATACTGATTGGTTTGGGGTTTGCCCGAGAGGATTTTACGCGCCAAACATCTGAGTTTTCAGGTGGTTGGAGGATGAGAATCGAATTGGCGAAAATCCTATTGCGAAAACCGGATTTGATTTTGCTCGATGAGCCTACCAATCACATGGACATTGAGAGTATCCAATGGTTAGAGGATTTCTTGATCAATTCAGCAAAAGCAGTTGTGGTAATTTCCCACGATAGGGCATTTGTAGACAATATCACCAATCGTACCATCGAGGTAACCATGGGACGAATTTATGACTACAAAGCTAAATATTCACATTATTTGGAGCTGAGGAAAGACCGTCGCATGCACCAACAAAAAGCGTATGATGAGCAGCAACGAATGATTGCTGACAACAGAACTTTCATTGACCGTTTTAAAGGGACATTCTCTAAAACGGATGCGGTTCAGTCGCGCGTTAAGATGTTGGAGAAACTAGTGATAGTCCAGGTTGACGAAGTGGATACTTCAGCTTTGAAATTGAAATTTCCCGCTGCGGTTCGTTCGGGACAGTATCCCGTAATTGTCAAGGATTTGTCAAAGGCTTATGGAGATCACGTCGTTTTCAAGGATGCTAACATAGTTATCGAAAGAGGACAGAAGGTAGCTTTCGTGGGTAAAAATGGGGAAGGAAAATCGACGATGATCAAGGCCATCATGAAAGAGATTGGCATTGATGGAGGTAGCTTAGAGATTGGTCATAATGCACAAATAGGTTATTTCGCCCAGAATCAGGCTTCGCTGTTAAATGAAAACGCGACGATATTCGAAACCATCGATGATATTGCCGTGGGAGACGTTCGCACCAAAATCAAGGACATATTGGGCGCTTTCATGTTTCACGGGGATGATGTGACTAAAAAGGTAAAAGTGCTTTCAGGTGGAGAGAAAACGCGTTTGGCAATGATTAAATTGTTGCTGGAACCGGTGAATTTATTGATCCTGGATGAGCCTTCGAATCACTTGGACATGAAAACCAAAGATATTATCAAAGATGCGTTACGAGATTTCGACGGGACTTTAATATTGGTTTCTCACGACAGGGATTTCTTGGACGGATTAGCGACTAAGGTTTTCGAATTTGGAAACAAAAGAGTAGTGGAGCATTTTGAAGACATCACCGGATTCTTGGCGCACAAGAAAATGGATAGTATGAAGGAAATCGAGAAATAGGGAACCAAAATATTTCGATTTTATCGGAAGGAATAAATATGAAACAAAAAGGGCATGCGCAATGGGCGTATGCCTTTTTTGTTTTATTGTTTTTTTACCAAGAAGTTGTTTTTTTTGATTGTCTTTTTAGTGATTTTAAAATATTTTAGCTGCTGCTATTTTTAAGTGATAAAAAACAGTTAAATAGCTGTAAGTAAGTATTTTAACTTTGTAATTTTTGTACCTTGTATTCAGAATTTATTGCGACATTTAAAATTACAAGTCATGAAAAAGATAATTTTAACCTTTGTGGTAGTAATGATGGGCTTATGGAGTTTTCCTTCATTTTCGCAGGTTGAGAATGAAGTTGTAGCCTTAGGTTTGCCTGGAGATAATCTTAATCTTTATGCAGTGCTGGATATTTTTCAAAACTCCCAAACATTGGAGGAATTTGAGAGAAAACTAAATTCAAGAGACACTAATGTCAATAATCTGGACTTGAATAATGACAATATGGTCGATTATATTTCAGTGGTTTCATATAATCAGGGACATTTTTATTCCATTGTGCTTAGGGTTCCCATTAATAGTAGCCAATATCAGGATGTTGCTGTTATTGAAGTAAGCAAGAATAATGCGGGAAATGTCATTGTCCAAATTATTGGGGATGAAGCTTTGTACGGTAGGGACTATGTCGTGGAACCTTCAGTACGTGTCGTTTCCGAAACTCCAAATCCAGGATACGTTGGGGATCGCACAATCATTATAAATAATCGTGTTTACGGGAACGGCATTGTTTACGTTGCTGACTGGCCGATTATCGCATTCCTGTTCTCACCGTCATTTTCAGTTTATGTTTCCCCCTGGCATTGGGGATACTATCCGGTGTATTGGAATCCATGGAGGCCCGTTCTATATTTCAATTATTGGACTTATCATCGCCACTATTATAACAGTCCCCGCTATCACAGGACGTCCTATATACGATTTCCCTCCCATCACTCTTATTATTTGAATCGAAGGGCAACTTCATCAATTGTGACTAGGAATCGAAGTGCCGGGACTTATAGAAGCACTTATGGAGGCAGAAATTTCAGACAGCCCGCAGCGCCGCCCAGAGTTTCAAGAAGAGATATACGAAGGGAAAACCGCGAATCTCCACAACAGCGTCCTTTCAACAGACAAGAGACCAGACAACGAGTGCAACCAGTAATTCCGGGAAGTAGAATACCAACAAGGCGGCAAGAGAGACAATCTACCGGAGAGGAAAACCGACAATCGACGAGACAACAAGTGCAGCCATCGACAGTACCGCGAAACAGACCGTCGCCGAGACACGAAAACCGCCGTGCGGCCAGACAACAGGTGCAGCCATCCGCCGTGCCGCAAAACAGGACGATAAGACAAGAAAACCGCCAGGAAGTAAGGCGGGAAGCGAGGCCATCCACTGCACCCCAAAACAGACCGATCAGGCAAGAAAACCGCCGGGCGGCCAGACAACAGGCGCAGCCATCCGCCGTGCCGCAAAACAGGCAGTCGACCAGACTGGAAAATCGCCAATCAACCAGACAACAAGCTCGTCCTGCAAACAGCCAAGCTCCGCCCTCATCGACAAGGCAAACGGATCGTCAAATAAGGCAAGAGGCAAGACAAACTGCCAGGGAAACGAGACAGTCAAATCGCGCCGAAAGGCAAAAAACACGTCCGTAAAAAGTGCGGGGTTTGCGAAAATGAAAAACTACCGGCTTTGGGAAATGATGAGTGTTTATGGATAAAAAAGAGGCCGTATCATCGATACGGCCTCTTTTTTAAAGTCTAATCCCCGGAGGGAGTAACTCTTTATAAACCGGGTTTTTTTTAAAGAAGACGACGATTTTTGGTAGTATCGGGACTACTTTCAGTTTTCGTTCTATGGCAATCGCCATAATTTCGCGTAATAGACTAGAAACAAATTCTTCGTTGTCAAATTGATCGGGCGTATTAATTTTTGTCAAAAATATTTTTTTTTCCTGAAATGAGTATTCAACTGAAACTAGTCCTTCTTCAACCGTAGTTTCAAATTGCCTTGCAAAAGTATTGTCTTTGATTTCCATGATGATAGACTGTTCCATATAGTTTGTTTTAAAGGTTTGTATTCAGGATAAGCATTATCCGTAGATTTAATTATTGGGGCTGACGGGTATTTCGGCAAAAATCATTTTCGTTTTTGCTTTTAATCTTGATTTCAGATTGATCAAAATTAATTATTTCTAAAGCGTCTTGCTATTAATGTTCGAATATCAGCTGCTATTTCACTTCAAATAGGGGCGGAAACGCCATTTTTTGCTAGCTGCATGTTGTTTGATGTGGTTGTCTTATCTTCGAAAATTCCTAAAAGCAAAATTTTTAGCTGTTAAAGCCATAGTGCATTTTCGAGATTCTTTTTTTTAAAAAAAATAATGACAAAGGTACGGTTTTGATTTCCAATTTCAAATTATTTGGGGTTGTATCTCGATGTAACCTCTTCTTTGTCAGTAAATATCCATTAAAACTTAGCGGTTGTGGACGCATAGAATATTTTAGAAAATGTAGGGGCTACTTCGATCATTTAATCGGTTTGAGCCCATAATACACCAAAATAGATGCATTGCGCTGTCGTGATTTACGGATTGAAATAATCATAATTTATTGATAATATAAATTAAGAAACGAAGTTGGTTCCAATAAAAAAATTAATTTTATACGAAATTCAGTATGAATAGGCCAAAGGCTGTGCATAAATAGTTAAGACAATTATGAGTAAAATACCAGTTTATTTTATGCCGGGCTTGGCGGCTAGCGCTGCAATTTTCGAGCGGATTTCATTGCCTGAAGACATTTTTGAAATGCATCTGTTGGAATGGGAAATTCCGTTGGCCAACGAATCTCTGGGGGCATATGCCCAGAGAATCGCAAAAAAAATCAGACACGAAAACCCTGTTTTGATAGGAGTTTCGTTTGGCGGCATATTGGTGCAGGAAATGGCAAAGTTTGTGGATGCCCGAAAAGTAATTATCATCTCGAGCGTCAAAAGCAATTTGGAATTCCCCAGAAGGCTGAAAATTGCTAAAGCGACCAAGGCCTACAAGCTGATTCCGATGAGCTTGATTTTGAATTTAGAGAATTTGGCGAAATTTTCCTTTGGCGAAAAAATCAACCATCGAATCAAATTATACGAGAAATTTTTATCGGTTCGAGATATCGGATATCTGGAATGGGCGGTAGAAAAGGTGATTCTCTGGGATAGGACCGTTGCGGATGAGAGTGTCGTACATATCCATGGTGATCTGGACGATGTCTTCCCGATAAAGTATGTCAGCGATTGCACTGTAGTAAAAGGAGGGACACATGTGATGATCTTGAACAAATACAAATGGCTGAACGCCAATTTGCCAGCCATTATTTTAGAAACCAAAATAATTGCGGACTGATTGTTGCAGATTGCTATTAACAAATAAAAAAGCGAAAAATGAAAAGGATAGAAAAAATAAGCATAATTGTAGCGTTGGTCTTCGTAAGCGGCCTTCTGATTTTTGCAACCACATACGAGGAGAAAGGCAAAATGGCGAAAGCGACTGTCTCCATTTATTTCCCCGTTAAGACTGACTTTGCGGGTGAAAACACCCCCTTGAATATTTCCGATGTAAGTGAGCGCTTAGATAGGGAGCTGATTGTCAATATCAATTTGCATGCTTCTACCATTTTGGCGATAAAAAGAGCCAACCGTGCTTTCCCGATTATTGAACCCATTCTCAAAAAGAATGGCATTCCGGATGATTTTAAATACCTTGCCGTTATAGAGAGTGGTTTGGTAAATGCGGTATCATCTGCAGGTGCTAGGGGAGTCTGGCAATTCATGCCCGAAACGGCCAAGGAAAGAGGGATGGAAGTGAACGATATTGTTGATGAACGTTACAATCTGGAGAAATCTACCCAAGCCGCTTGCAGTTACTTTTTGAGCGCCAAAACGAAATTCGGCAGTTGGACCTTGGCGGCAGCCTCGTACAACGGCGGGATGGCTGGAGTTAACAGGCAAATGGATATTCAAAAAGAGAGCAATTATTATGATTTACTTCTTACGGAGGAAACCTCACGTTATGTTTTCAGAATATTGGCGCTAAAAGAGATCATGAAGAACCCAGATAAATTTGGATTCTCACTGGTGAACGAAGAATTATACAACATTTTGCCTACCAAAAAAGTTGAGGTGGACAGTTCCATTTCTGATTTGGCTGATTTCGCAAAAGCACAAGGGATCAACTATAAGATTTTAAAAATTCACAATCCTTGGCTCAGGGATAAGAAGCTGGACGTTGCTGACGGCAAAAAATATACAATAGAGATTCCATTGAGCGGGTATTAATTTAAAACGTATGAAAATGTCTATCCAAACAATATTTTTGTTAATGGCTATAGGACTAACCGCAGGGGTTCTAAGCGGATTAATTGGAATTGGGGGAGGAATAATAATGGTTCCGCTTTTACTGCTTATGGGATTTACGCAGCAGCAGGCCCAAGGGACAAGTTTGGCGGCTTTGTTGCCGCCCGTTACATTGCTGGCGGTGATCAATTACCACAAAGCGGGATTTGTCGATTGGCGCTATGCGATTATAATTTCTCTCGTCTTTATTGTCGGTGGCTTTTTCGGAAGTAAAATTGCGGTCCATGTGGACCAGAAAACCCTGAAGAACATTTTTGCAGGAGTTCTGATGATCATAGCCGGTTATCTGTTTCTCGAGAAATAGTTTATGAACAAAAAAAAATCCGCAATTTGCGGATTTTTTTTGTTTAACTGTAAAGTTATATTTTTTTCATCTGACCTTTCATCATCGTGATTTGTTCTTTCAGCATGCCTTGTTTGTCCAGTCTTTTTGCTTCGTTCAGTAAATTGGTCGCTTCGAGTTTTCTTCTGCGTGACATGGCTACTCCGGCAAGGTTCAATTTGGCTACAGCCAAATCCATATCCATGGACAATCCCAATTCGATGGCTTTCTTGAAATATTTCTCGGCCTGGTTGATATTGGTTTGCGAAAGCATTATTCCGTGTAAGTAGTTGAAGTATCCCTGTTGTTTTCTTACCAGCGCAGATTCAGGATTTTTAATCCATGACAACCATTTCTTTGCCCCTTCAAAATCCTGTTTTCTCAGTTTTAAGAAAGCAAGTAGGATGAATTCATTTTTAAAGTATAGGAAAATGGGAATCGCGGTCAATAATAATAGGAAAATCCCGTTACCG
>NZ_DATBVQ010000015.1:0-3552 GCF_036515215.1 Flavobacterium sp. | reverse complement strand
GTTGTTCGATGTTCGATGTTCGATGTTCGATGTTCGATGTTCGATGTTCGATGTTCGATGTTCGATGTTCGATGGAAAAACGTAAACGTTTTTCTATTATCGATGGACGAAAAACGGTCGACGGTGGCCGGTCAACGACTTTTACAATCTTCCGTCTACGTTATCCCCCAGAACCCCCTTTACGTCATACAGCAGACTCCTTGTGTTTTGCAGTTGCGATAAATCCATGTCCAAAAATGCGGCGTGTGCCACCGCCAGCACAACGGCGTCAAACTTTTGATTTGGGGCCGTCTTTGTGGTGACTAATTTGTATTCTTTTTTTACCGCCTCGGCACTCGCCAAAGGATCATATATGGTTACGCTGATCCCATAATCCGCCAAAGCGGCAATCACATCCACAATCTTCGTGTTGCGAACATCGGGACAATTCTCTTTGAATGTAATACCAAGCATCAGCAGACTGGCCCCGTTGACGGAAATCCCCTTTTTGATCATCAGTTTTACGATTTGCGATGCCACATAGTCCCCCATGCTGTCATTCAGTCGTCTCCCTGCCAAGATGATCTCGGGATGATATCCCATTTCCTGTGCCTTTTGCGCCAAATAATAGGGATCCACCCCGATGCAATGGCCACCGACAAGTCCCGGTTTGAAAGGCAAAAAATTCCATTTGGTACCGGCCGCCTCCAAAACGGCATGGGTATCGATATTCATCAAATTGAAAATTTTGGCCAACTCATTGACAAAAGCAATGTTGATGTCCCGTTGCGAATTCTCGATCACTTTGGCGGCTTCCGCCACTTTAATGGACGGCGCCAGATGTGTACCTGCGGAGATTACTGACAAGTATAAGTCATTTACCTTTTGCCCAGTTTCAGGGGTCGAGCCCGCGGTAACTTTTAAAATTCTATCTACTGTATGTTCCTTATCGCCCGGATTTATTCTTTCAGGCGAATAGCCCGCAAAAAAATCAATGTTAAATTTCAAACCGGATACCCTTTCCAAAACCGGAACACATTCATCTTCGGTAACTCCAGGATAAACAGTCGATTCATAAATGACTGTATCTCCTTTTTTTAATACTTTGCCCACAGTCTCTGAAGACTTGTACAAAGGTGTCAAATCTGGGCGGTTATTTTTATCTACCGGTGTGGGAACTGTTACGATATAATAAGTACAGTCGGCTATATCAGTTAGCGTGGAAGTACAATACAAACCATCGGTTTGACCTTGCGAATCCCCAACATGGCAACATGGGTTTTTATCCAGCAACACTTGCCGTAACTCAGCATCCGTTATTTCAAGGGTACTGTCCGACCCGGAACGCAGTTCGTCAATCCTGCTTTGGTTAATGTCAAATCCCACCACGGGATATTTCGTGGCAAACAAACGCGCCAAAGGCAAGCCCACATAACCCAAACCAATTACTGCTATTTTTATTTTGGAACTCATTTTCTAAATTACTTATATATCCACTGTTAACTAAATATTTAAACGGCCTTTTTTTTAAAACACATATTTATGACTTAAAAAAATAAAAAACGGAAAATTCCAGTTTGATTTTAAAAAGTAAAAATTTAACTCTACCTAAACATCCAATATCCCCCTACCGGATATGATTCATTTTCAATGTACATCCCAACGATTCCAATACCAGAACATAATGGGTGTTTGTAATTTCTTGAACAATACCCTCCTGTGAAATGAAAGGTCCGGATTCCACCTTTATTTTATCACCAACTTGAAATGCGGCTATCGAAACATCACATTGATTGGGAGTGCTAAGCCATTTTTTTATGGTTCCAATTTCTTCATCGCGCACGATCGCCGGTTTCCCCAACCAAAACAAATAACGAACCACCCCTGCCGATTGGAAAACTAAATTCCTATCTTTTTCTTCCAGCTGAACAAATATATAGGAATTAAAAAGCGGCACTTCCACTTTTTTCTTTCTGTCCGACCATTGACGTACTTTTGTGATCAATGGACAATAACATTCAACCCCAAAATCAGTTAATTGTTCGGCTACTTTTTTTTCCCATTTCGGTTTTGTATAGACTACATACCAATTCATTTCATTTTTTTTTAATAAATCCAGTTACTATTTTTAAGCTATTCGTTATATTTAGATATAGTTGGTTAATGCTCTATTTAATAAATCTATTTTGATTATTTAATTTAGTTAGCTCGAGGCTTAATTTTTCCTGCAAATTCAAGTGTCCTTAGATTCCGCAGTCAAGTGTCAAATGTTTGAAGAAGTCGCAAAAACAAAAACTGTTTGAGCGAAGCGAAATCAAAGATTCGTGAATACAAATTAAATATAAACGCGTGAACAGTTTTTTTGTTTTAGACTTCGAAAACTAATTTGACCGACGAGGGAGCTCAGACTTGAAATCGAAGATTCATGAATACCAAAAATTAACAACGCATGAATAATTTTTTGTTTCTTTTTTGATCAAGCAAAAAAGAAAAATACAATTATTAAACCCTAATTTATTACGCTCAAAAAACGTTCCTTGTAGTATTCATTTTTTTTAATTTTTAAATATTTCTTAGAAGCGATCGCAAATAAATACTATCGTTGACATTTGAGATTTGTACACCTAGGTGCATCATGACCCTATCGCCTGATACACAAACCCGATAGCCTCCATTTGAGAACGATTTAAAATGTTTCTTCCGTCAAAAACAAAAGCGGGTTTTTGCATCGAATCGTATATTTTTTGCCAATCATATTGCACAAATTCATCCCATTCTGTCAGCACAGCGACGGCATGCGCATTGGCACAGGCTTCATAAGGATCAACAAACGAAGTCACGCAGGCTCTATTTTTTTCCGTTGTACGAGTTTCGAGATAATCCAGGTCGGCCAACACTTTTTTGGCGGACACTTTTGGATCATAGACCGCAATTTGTGCCTGCTCATTGATCAAATCATCCGCAACATAAATCGCTGCCGATTCTCTGGTGTCATTGGTGTCTTTCTTGAAAGCCCATCCCAAGAAAGAAATCTTTTTGTCGGCCACAGTATTATATAGGGTTTGCACTATTTTGTTGGAAAACCGTCTTTTTTGGTGGTCGTTCATAATAATAACCTGCTCCCAATAATCGGCTACTTCATGCAGTCCGTATGATTTGGCAATGTATACCAAATTCAGAATGTCCTTTTGAAAACAAGAGCCTCCAAAACCAACTGACGCTTTAAGGAACTTAGGGCCTATTCTGCTGTCCATACCGATGGCTTTTGCCACTTCGTTCACATCGGCACCGGTTTTTTCACATAGTTCAGACATTGCGTTAATCGAAGATATTCTTTGTGCTAAAAACGCATTCGCGGTCAATTTTGACAGCTCGGAAGACCATACATTAGTGGTCAATATTTTATCAATGGATACCCAATTGGCATAAACATCAACAAGTGCTTGAATTGCTTTTTGGCCTTCTTCGGTAGCATCTCCGCCTATTAATATTCTATCTGGGTTTAACAAATCTTGCACGCCGGTGAAAGCTGCTCGAACGGCACACCCGCGTCCCTGAGGTGCCCGATGGCCG
>NZ_DATBVQ010000014.1:0-6587 GCF_036515215.1 Flavobacterium sp. | reverse complement strand
GTATATAATGTGTTTACTGTCTGGAGACCAAATGTAATCTTCGTCACCACCGAAAGGTTTTTGTGGACTGTCAAAAGCCGCTCCTCCAAGAATATCCACCCCAACAGCTCCTTCTACATTTTCTTTGTAAAAAACGTGATTGAATTTGCCTTCATTCCAGCTGTCCCAATGACGATAGTCTAAACCATCATAGATTTGGACTTCTGATTTTTGCAGTTTAGGATAAAAATCTTTTCCAAGAACATTGTTAACCTTGGCCTCTTCATTATAGACAATGTACTTTCCGTCTGGAGAAATGTTTTTGTCTTTTACCAAATCTTTATAGGCTTCAACCTGCGTCGGAGTTCCGCCGCTAACTGGCATGAAGTAGTATTTGGAATCGGATTTGTTCTCTTCAATTGAAGGAATCGTAACTTTGTAGACGATACTTTTAGTGTCTTTGGAGATGCCCAGTGGCGTTACTCTACCCAATTTCCAAAGTGTTTCGGGAGACATTACATTTTGACCTATAGCGCTTAAACTCATCATTGTTAAGGTTGTAAGAAGTATTTTTTTCATTTTTAATAAAATTGTTTTTCGAATCATAAAAATAGAGAAATATAATCAGTTGGTTGGTGTTTTTAGATTGTTTTAAGTGCTGTGCGGATTTTTGTCCTTTGATTCTTTTTTGATTTTAATTCGGCTAATTTATTTGTAGTCGATAGCGGGACAAGCTCCAAAAAAAATATTATTTTTATAAAAAATTAAAGCATGCAACTTAGTTATTGGGAATTAAAGAATTGGTTTACAAATGTGGATTATACTGTTGTAGGGAGCGGAATAGTTGGCTTACACGCTGCTTTGCGCTTGCGCGAAAAATTCCCTGACAGTAAAATATTGGTTTTAGAAAAAGGAATGTTGCCCCATGGAGCCAGCACTAAGAATGCAGGTTTTGCGTGCTTCGGAAGTATTTCTGAAATAATTGATGACCTAAAATCACATTCGGAAGAAGAGGTTTTTAGTCTCGTTCAGAAACGTTGGCAAGGACTGCAATTATTGCGAAAACGACTCGGAGATGATAGAATCGACTTTAAACCATATGGTGGTTATGAGTTGTTTTTAAACGAAGATGACAGTTGCTATAATGAATGTGTAAGCAAATTACCATTCATAAATGAAATACTGAAACCTCTTTTTAGGACGGATGTATTTGCAAAAGAAATTGATCGTTTTGGTTTTAATGGGGTCAGGGAGCATCTGGTTTTTAATCCGTTCGAAGCGCAAATCGATACGGGGAATATGATGCAGGCTCTTTTGAAACAAGCCGTTTCTGAGAACATATTGATTCTCAATCAGCAGACGGTGACTTCTTTTGTTGATAAGGGGAATGAGGTGGAAATTGCGTTGGATGATTTTAGTTTCATGACCAAAAAAGTCTTGTTTGCCACAAATGGTTTTGCAAACGAATTGACCGATGGAGCGGTCAAACCTGCACGAGCACAGGTTTTGGTTACGGAGCCAATTAAAGATCTGGACATCAGGGGAACTTTCCATTTGGATCGGGGCTATTATTATTTCAGAAATATCGGCGACAGAATATTATTAGGCGGCGGAAGGAATTTGGATTTTGATGCGGAAACCACCACAGAGTTCGCTCAGACAGAAATCGTGCAGAATAAATTGGAACAGTTATTAAAAGAAGTAATTTTGCCCAATCAGGATTTCAAAATTGCTCACCGTTGGAGCGGAATAATGGGAATAGGGAACAGCAAGAACCCTATTGTTTCCCAATTGTCCGAAAACGTATATTGCGGAGTGAGATTGGGAGGAATGGGAGTGGCGATAGGAAGTTTAATAGGAACAGAATTAGCAGATTTAATATAATGGCGACAAAAATTACGAAAAAGAAACCCGCAGCAAGATCATCAAAAAAACCAGTAAAAAAGGAATCAAACAGTTTTATGGGTAAATTAAGTCGTTTCCTGTTTAAGGTTTTTTTATGGTTTTTAGGGATATCCATTTTTTTCGTGCTGCTTTATAAATTTGTGCCCGTGCCGTTTACGCCATTGATGGCGATTCGGGCGATCGAAAATAAGGCAGCGGGCAAAGAGATGGTATGCAGTCATGACTGGGAGCCTATCGAAAACATATCGGTTAATTTGCAAAAAGCAGTAATCGCAAGTGAAGACGGAAGTTTCCTTAAGCACAACGGTTTCGATTTTACGGCGATGCAAAAGGCATACAAAAACAACGAGCGCGGACGAAGAATAAAGGGAGGTAGCACCATCTCGCAACAAACGGCAAAAAACGTATTTCTTTGGCAAGGACGCAGCTACCTAAGGAAAGGATTGGAAGCCTATTTTACGGTACTAATAGAATTTATTTGGGGAAAGGAACGCATTATGGAAGTGTATTTAAACAGCATCGAAATGGGTGATGGTGTTTATGGCGCACAGGCTGCAGCCCAACATTGGTACAGAAAAGATGCCGCCAATCTTACGCCACAACAAGCGGCTGGTATCGCTGCAATTTTGCCAAACCCAAGAAAATTTACTGCTACAAGTTCATCTTCGTATATCAATAATCGGAAGTCAAAAATTATGCGCGTGATGCGTACCGTTGGAAAAATTGATTACAAAAAAAGGGATTAATTTCGGGGATTTTTTATCACGGCAATATTCAAAAAACAAAAACCGTAAAGACTTTTTTAAAAGTATTTACGGTTTTGTTCTGTGGAGAATACCGGATTCGAACCGGTCACCTCTTGCCTGCCAGGCAAGCACTCTAGCCAAATGAGCTAATCCCCCAGAAGTGCCGCAAATATAGTGTAAAAAAAACATATTTTGAAAAACAACTTTCAAATTTTTCAAAAATGTGTCGTTTCCTATTAATATTTTTAACTTTACATAAAAATAATTTAAATGGCAGCACAAGACCTGAACGGCTCACTCACTACAACAATAAAAAATAAAATTGCTACGGTTGAATTCGGACATCCCGCGAGCAATTCATTTCCGCGGCAATTATTGGATTCATTGACCTCCGAACTCAACATTTTGAGCGGTCATCAAGAAGTTTCAGTAATCGTGTTGCGAAGTGTAGGGACAGGCGCTTTTTGTGCGGGCGCTTCTTTTGACGAGCTTTTGGCCGTGTCCAGCCAAGAGGAGGGGACAACATTTTTCTCTGGTTTTGCTAATTTAATTAATGCCATGCGCAGCTGTTCTAAAATAATTGTTGGCCGCATCCACGGGAAAGCAGTGGGTGGAGGGGTCGGTATTGCGGCTGCTTGTGATTACGCTTTTGCCACAGTAAATAGTTCGATAAAACTTTCAGAATTAGCCATAGGGATTGGCCCGTTTGTGATTGAGCCTGCTGTGAGTCGTAAAATCGGGAAAAGCGCCATGTCCGAAATGACTTTGGCTGCCCATGAATGGAAAAACACTGATTGGGCCCAGCAAAAGGGACTATATGCCAAAGTGCTGCAAGACCAAGTGGAACTGGACATTGATTTGGCCCATTTCACCAGCAAACTCGCATCCTATAATCCAGAAGCCTTAGAAGAAATGAAAAGAGTGATGTGGGAAGGAACGGATCACTGGGACAGCCTTTTGCTGGAAAGAGCGGCCGTATCGGGACAATTGGTGCTGTCTGACTTCAGCAAAAATGCGTTGGCTCAATTCAAAAAATAATTCGCAAGCTTGCGTTCAATTTTATTTAGTAGCTATTCCCGCTATCCGCTATATTCCCGATATAGAAAAACTATGGCTAAAAAGCCTTGTTTTTCTTATCGGGAGATGCTGCTGCTATCGGGGCTAAAAATCAGAGTCAGCAGGAAACAAGTTATTTCCAATTCATTTCTCATGCCAATTTACTAAATTTGCAGACAAAATTATATCTCGATGAGCAATATCAGAATTACAAAAAAATTTAGTTTCGAAACCGGTCACGCCTTATATGGCTATGACGGGAAATGTAAGAATGTTCATGGGCACAGTTATAAATTGTCGGTGACCGTTATAGGGAGCCCTATCGAGAACCGAAATGATGTTAAATTTGGAATGGTTATCGATTTTACGGACTTGAAAAAAATCGTAAAGGAAGAAATCGTCGATCAGTTTGATCATGCGACTGTTTTTAACGAAACCACGCCGCACGTTGAATTGGCGAACGAATTGATAAATCGCGGTCACCATGTGATTCTGGTAGATTACCAACCCACAAGCGAGAATATGGTTGTCGATTTTTCAAAAAGAATTATCGGAAGGTTGCCTGAAGGGATTACACTTTTTTCGCTAAAACTGCAAGAAACAGATTCCTCTTTTGCCGAATGGTTCGCCAGCGACAATTTGTAAATTCAAAACCCATACTTTAGCTTCATGCAATTATCCAAAAACAAAAAAATATATTTCGCTTCCGATCAGCATTTTGGCGCGCCAACGGCTGAACAGAGTCTTCCGAGAGAGAAAAAATTCGTCGCTTGGCTTGACGAAGTAAAGGAAGATGCCGAAGCTATTTTTCTATTGGGTGATCTGTTCGATTTCTGGTTCGAATACAAATCAGTAGTCCCAAAGGGATTTGTCAGAGTTTTAGGCAAACTCGCCGAAATACGCGACAGCGGAATTCCCATTTATTTTTTCGTGGGGAACCACGATTTATGGATGGAAGACTATTTCGAGAAAGAGTTGAACATTCCCGTGTTTCACGATAACCAAGAATATACTTTTGGAGATAAAACGTTCCTGATTGGCCACGGCGACGGAAAAGGACCAGGTGACATGGGGTACAAACGCATGAAAAAAGTATTCACAAATCCATTCTCCAAATGGCTTTTTAGATGGCTTCATCCGGACATTGGAGTAAGGCTGGCACAATACCTTTCGGTAAAAAACAAATTGATTTCGGGAGACGAAGACGTTACCTTTCTAGGAGAGGAAAATGAATGGTTGATTCTGTATTCCAAAAGAAAACTGGAAACCAAACATTACAATTACCTTGTTTTTGGACACCGTCATCTACCTATGAAAGTCACTGTAGGAGAAAACTCCGAGTACGTCAATCTTGGGGACTGGATCAGCTATTTTACTTATGGTGTTTTTGACGGAGAATCCTTTGAAATCAAAAAATACTAGAGTAAAAAAAGGAAGCTTAGTCATTCTCTGATTGAGTTTCTACTGTCTATCTTTATTATATTACTCCTGATTCTCGTGTTCTTCCAGATCTTTAGTCAGGTCCAGTTTTCTGAATGTAGGGGATAATATTCCGGTTGTCAATACTACGAAAAGCGTCATGCTTCCTCCAAAAACCACTGCGGTTACCGTTCCCATCAGTTTGGCCGTAAGCCCGCTTTCAAAAGCCCCCAATTCGTTAGAAGAACCCACGAACATTGAATTTACAGCTGAAACCCTACCGCGCATGTGGTCAGGCGTTTTAAGTTGCAAGATGGTTTGACGTATCACCACGGAAATGCCATCAAATACACCACTTAGGAACAATGCCAGAAGAGAGACCCAAAAAATGGTGGAAAGCCCAAAAACAATAATACAGATTCCAAAAGCAAAAATGGCTGTTAATAATTTCATTCCGGCATTTTTACTCAATGGAACGTAGGCTGTGATTAGCATGGTTAGGAAAGCTCCAATTGCAGGGGCTGCTCTTAAAAAACCAAATCCTTCAGGTCCCACCTTAAGAATATCTTGAGCAAAAATAGGTAATAGCGCCACTGCTCCGCCAAAAAGTACGGCAACCATGTCTAGAGTAATAGCCCCCAAAACAGTTTTGTTATTGAATACAAACTTTATTCCTTCCGTTAAACTTTGCATAACCGGTTCTCCTATTTTTGGATTCATTATCGGCTTTTTTCCAATCTGAGACAAAGCAAGTATTGCAAATACAGAACATATAAATACAGTGCACATAGACCAATGCACACCAATTAAAGTGATAGAAAAACCTGCTGCAGCTGGGCCAATAACTGAGGCTATCTGCCAAACTGAACTACTCCATGTAGACGCATTAGGATAAACTTTTTTCGGAACCAACAATGATAAAAAAGAAAAGATGGTAGGTCCCAAAAAAGCCCTGACTAATCCGCCGAGAAAAACCAAGAAATAAATAGAGTATAAAATTGTTTTTGTAGCGTAATCTTGAACGACCGCTGGCCAGGTTAACAGAAAAAGTCCGAAACTAACTACAGAGAAAGCTAAAATGCATTTCAATAAAAGTCCCTTTTTTTCTTTTTGATCGACTATGTGTCCGGCAAACAACGCCATGGATACAGCAGGAATTACCTCCATCAAGCCAATAAGTCCTAGTGAAAGTGGATCTTTAGTTATACTATATACCTGCCATTCAATAATGATAAACTGCATGGACCAGGCAAAAACCATGGCAAATCGTACCAATAAAAAAGTATTAAATTCTTTGTAACGTAAAGCTGCGTACGGATCTTTCTTTTTCATTTATGGATGCTAATTATCTAATATTTTTTAATCTCAATTGGATGGAAATTTTTCCATTCCATTCATTTTCGTCAATGCAGTACACGGCTTGAAATGTTTTTTGATTCGTGGTCAAATCCATCTTGTCCCCCAGTCCGAATCCTATTGCGG
>NZ_DATBVQ010000013.1:0-33099 GCF_036515215.1 Flavobacterium sp. | reverse complement strand
TCCAAACAATATCATCTGTCATAGCATTTAATACACCTTCTACATTTTGATTTCCAAAGTCACCGTAAACCTGCTGAACTGCTTGAATGTATTTTTCGTTTGTCATTTTTATTGAATTTATTTTTTATGCTTACTCTAATCGGTTTTTAGCTTCCCCGTTTTTATTTTTGTTAAAGTTAATTTCTGGCAGTCAGTTTAAAGTTCTTATGTCGCTCAAGCATGACGCATAACTTGTATATACTCGCTACAAAATAGCGTATATACACCCAAAAACGGGTAGATTGTCGCTATTGAATTGCGCTTTTGTTCTCAAATATATTAAAATTTTCTTACAAATTTTCTTGAAATGGATAAATGCTATTGTTATTTCGGGTGCGTGTGAGGGATGGAAGCGGCATCCTTTTTCGTGTTCTCGATACTGCTGTAAAATGAGCAACTCGAACTGACGAAAAAGATACAGCGAACAGCCCGACCCGAAGTTTTTACGAAGGGGCACGCCCAAGACAAAAACGAGTTTGTCATTTTCGGATGCATTTTCTGAAATTTCCAAAAAAAGTATATCTTTAGCCATTCCAAAAACCAAAAAACCAACATTTAGATATGCAAGAAAACGACCAAGACGATTTTAAAAGAGAACTGGGCTTATTTGACGGAACCATGCTTGTGGTGGGTTCAATGATAGGTTCCGGAATATTTATAGTGAGTTCAGATATGGTGCGCCAAGTGGGTTCTGCCGGATGGCTGATCGCCATGTGGGTGCTTACGGGCGTGATTACCGTAGTTGCTGCGGTAAGTTACGGTGAACTAAGCTCGATGTTCCCCAAAGCCGGTGGCCAATATGTGTATATCAAGGAGGCCTATGGAAAGCTAATCGGTTTTCTGTACGGCTGGAGTTTCTTTGCCGTGATACAGACGGGGACGATTGCCGCAGTGGGTGTGGCCTTCGCGAAATTTGCCGCTTATTTGTTTCCGCCCGTCAGCGATACCAATATTCTTTATGAGCTGGGTGATTTTAAACTGAATGCGGCACAACTTGTTTCTATTTTCACCATTATTTTATTGAGTTATGTTAACAGTCGAGGGGTGAAAAACTCCAAGATTCTACAGACGGTATTAACTGTGATCAAGATTCTATCGTTAGCCGGACTGATCGTTTTTGGTTTCATGGCCGCGAAAGCGGAAGTTTGGGACGCCAACTGGGTTGATGCTTGGGGATCAAAATCGCTTGATGTGGCCACGGGAACCTGGATGCCTATCAGCGGAATGGTTTTGATATCGGCAATTTCTGCCGCCTTGGTGGGCTCGATATTCTCGAGTGTGGCTTGGGAAGGCGTGACCTTCATTGCAGGGGAAATCAAAAACCCAAAACGCAACGTGGGTTTGAGCCTATTTCTGGGAACCTTAATTGTATGCTGCATTTATGTGTTGGCAAATCTGATGTATCTGGCCGTGGTGCCTTTGCAGGATATTGCCACCGCTCCGGCGGATCGCGTGGGTGTGGTAGCTTCGCAAAACATTTTCGGATCCATTGGGACATTGATTATAGCCGTGATGATTATGATTTCGACTTTCGCCTGTAACAACGGATTGATCATGGCAGGGGCCAGGGTATATTATACGATGGCCAAAGACGGTGTTTTCTTCAAGAAAGCCGCTGAATTGAACAAAGCAGCTGTTCCCGCTTGGGCTTTATGGGCACAGTGTTTCTGGGCTTCGGCTTTGTGCTTGACAGGGAAATATGGCGATTTGCTGGATTTTGTGGTGATCATCGTTTTGATTTTTTATATCCTGACAATATTGGGAATCTTCATCCTGCGCAGAAAAATGCCAGATGCCGAAAGACCGTACAAGGCTTTTGGTTACCCGTTTCTGCCCGGACTCTATATTATTGTGGCCAGCGCCATATGCATCGCCTTGTTTTTTACCAAAACGAGTACGAGCGGTTGGGGTGTATTGATCATGCTACTAGGAGTGCCAGTTTATTACTTGACAAGAACGAAAGAGTAGTTTTTTAGTGAGAAGTGAAAAGAAAGAGAAAAGAATAAAGAATAAAGAGAGTTGAATAGTGAGGAGCGAATCTTGCTTCTTTTCTCTTTGTTCTATATTCTAACTTCTCTAGAGTTAAACATAAAAAAATCCGTCTCGTTACTATAACGGGACGGATTTTCTATTTGATACAGGCTGGACTGCCGTAAACTTTAAATCTAAAACTTGAACTAAAAACTAAAAACTAAAATCTGCAAAAGCAATGTCCAACCTGTAATTTGTCTGCTAGTAGTACGTGAAACGTCTTACTTTAGCAATATATTTCGCCAATCGAATTACCTGATGGCTATAACCGTATTCGTTATCATACCAAATGTATAAGACGATATTTTTTCCGTCGTTTGAAACGATGGTGGCGTTACTGTCATAAATGGATGGTGCCGAAGTACCCACGATGTCAGAAGAAACCAATTCGTTATTCATCGAATATTTAATTTGCTCCACCAATTCGCCTTCAAGGGCATATTTTTTCATGATGGTGTTGATCTCGTCAATCGAAGTTTCTTTTTCTACTTCAAGATTCAATACGACCAAAGAACCGTTAGGAACAGGAACACGAATCGCATTTGACGTTAGTTTACCTTCAAGTGAGGGCAACGCTTTTGCAACTGCCGTTCCTGCACCAGTTTCGGTAATAACCATATTTAAGGCTGCAGCTCTACCACGACGGTATTTTTTGTGCATGTTGTCTACCAAGTTCTGGTCATTAGTGTACGAATGTATCGTTTCCAGATGTCCCTTTACAACACCTAAAGTATCTTCTACCGCTTTTAGTATCGGAGTGATGGCATTGGTTGTACAAGAGGCAGCCGAGAAAATGTCCGTTTCGTCCGGATTGTATTCGTTTTGGTTTACCCCATGAACGATATTTGGCACTCCTTTTCCCGGAGCGGTTAATAACACTTTGTGGGCTCCTTTTGAAACTAAATGTCTGCTCAAGGCTTCTTTAGTGGTGAAAGCACCTGTATTATCTATAATTAAAGCATTGTCAATATCGTAAGCGGTATAGTCGATATCCTCCGGCGCGTTTGCCGTGATTACATGAACGGTTGTACCGTTGATGATCAATGCATTGTTTTCTGGGTCAGCGGTAACTGAACCTTGAAAATCACCGTGAATGGAATCGTAACGCAACAGCGAAGCTCTTTTCTCAAGTGTTGAAGCGTCATTTTTATCTCTGGTTACAATCGCTCTCAATCGCAATTGGTTACCTTTTCCTGTTTTAGACATTAGCTCTCTGGCCAATAATCGTCCGATTCTTCCAAAACCGTATAAAACCACATCTTTGGGTTGAATTTCCTCAGAAAATTTAGCGTCTTTCAATTTGTCCAATACAAAATGTCTTGCATCTTCGTATTTATCTTCCTCCAAAAGATATTCGTAAGTCAATTTACCGATATCCAGTTTTGAAGGTGGTAAGTCTAATGACAAAATAACTTTAGCGATTTCTACCGAAGAAAATACATTAATTGGTTTGCCTACAAATTCACCCGCATATTGATGCAAGTTGATAATGTCGTTTACGTTTTTATCCAGCAGTTGATTTTTAAACAAAACCATTTCTATGGATTTGTCATACCATAAATCACTGATGATTTTGATTAATTCGACTCCTGAACGTCGTCTGTCGACTTGGAATGAAACTTCTTTTTGGTACAAAGTTGTATTATTCATAGGTGAAAATTTGTAAAAATTTAGTAGTTATTTTTTTAAATTTGGCGCAAAAATACCCATTTCAATCGATTTCGTAAAGCATTTTGTGATTTTTTTTTCAAATAAAAAAGCCAACTTGTTTTTGCAAGTTGGCTTTTTTATTTTAAGGCGTGGGATTATCAGATGATAATTCTGAATACTTCCCCGCTTTTATTGATCATTTCAAGACGGACGCTTTGGCCTTCGTCTTTTTTATTCAAAAGTTTGGAAACAGATTCAATGTCTTTCGCTTTTACGTTATCAATGCTCAATATGATGTTTCCTTTCAGTTCGTCGCTGTACTGCGCCAAATTTTCATTCGAAATTGATTTTATTTTCACTCCATAATCAAGATTGAACCTCTTTTTGTCTGCGGCGTCAATATTCTCTAGTTCAATTCCTTTAAATTCGGTACTGAAAAATTCGTTTTTACTCAACACCACCGGAACGGTTCTGTTATTGCCGTCTCTTATAAAGGTAACTTGCACTTTGTCATTTGGCCTTTTGGTATTTATGTATCCCGAAAGGTCCGCAAAAGTGGCAATGCTTTGGTTGTCCAGTTTCACGATTATATCCCCTTTTCTCAATCCGGATTTTTGGGCTCCTGAATTTTTGGTAACGGTACTGATGTAAAAACCTTCGGTTCGCGTAATGCCTAATTCTCTTGAGGCCGTGGCGTTGAGTTCGCCGCCTTCGACGCCCAGAATTCCCCTTTGCACATTTCCGTATTCCATAATGTCCTCGATTATTTTTCGGACAATATTTGAGGGAACCGCAAACGAATAGCCCACATACGAACCCGTCATAGAGGATATCATTGTATTGATACCTATTAAATCCCCTCGGGTGTTTATTAATGCGCCACCGCTATTTCCCGGGTTCACAGCGGCATCCGTTTGTATGAAGGATTGAATCCCACTGGCGTCCAGATTTCTGGCTTTCGCCGAAATTATACCCGCGGTCACCGTTGAAGTTAAATTATACGGATTCCCAACCGCCAAAACCCATTCGCCCACTTTTACCGAATCGGAATTCCCGAATGTGGTATAGGAAAGTTTCTCGTCGGCATCAATTTTTAGCAGGGCAATGTCCATTTTGGAATCGGTACCGATGAGTTTTGCTTTGTATGATTTTTTATTGTTCAAGGTGATTTCAATTTCTGAGGCTCCTTTCACGACATGATTGTTGGTCACGATATATCCATCTTCAGAAATAACCACTCCAGATCCCGTTCCCACCTGTTCCTGGGTTTGCCCGCCTTTGTAGCCATAATAATATTCCAGCATGGGATTGGTGACCGTTTTGTAGGATACGTTTTTGACATGGACGACCGTATGAATGGTCTTCTCGGCCGCTTCGGTAAAATCGAGCACTTCGGGAGATAAGCCCACTTTTTTGGCGTAGGAATTGGTCGCAAGTGTTGTTATGGGGCTTTTGCCCAACGAGAATTTGCCATTGTCGTCGAACAGCAATTTATAGGCCCCCAATGTTGTGGCTCCGCTTAATAAGGCCACTAAAAAAAGCTGTGAAAATCGTTTCATAGTTAAGTTTTTATTTACATTTTAGGATAGGTAAAAATAAAGGTAAAAACCTTTGTTAAAAAACAGTTTAACGCTCTTTAACAATGATTAACATTTCATTAATAGTTCGTACTTTTGTGGCAACACAATTGAAAGACAATGGAAATAGAATTCTATAAATACCAAGGAACCGGAAACGATTTTGTAATGATTGACAATCGCAAGGATGCTTTCCCCAAAGAAAACATCGAACTGATTGCGCATTTATGTGACAGACGTTTCGGCATAGGCGGTGACGGCCTTATTTTATTGGAAAATGACCCAGTTGTCGATTTCAAAATGGTGTACTACAACTCCGATGGAAACCAAAGCAGCATGTGTGGTAATGGGGGAAGGTGTTTAGTGGCTTTCGCCAAAAAGCTGCGCGTCATTAAAAACAATTGTACATTTAATGCCATAGACGGATTGCACCATGCAACCGTTACCGACGACGGTATCGTATCACTGCAAATGATTGACGTTGCTACGATAAAAACGGACTTGAATTATACTTTTTTAAATACGGGTTCTCCGCATCACGTTGAAATAGTAGATGATTTGGAGCATTTTGATGTCAAAGAAAATGGAGCGGCCATCCGTTATGGAGGCTTGTATGGAAAAGAGGGCAGCAATATAAACTTCGTAAAGAAAATAAACGAAACGACTTTTTCGCTTCGCACCTACGAAAGGGGAGTTGAAGACGAAACCTTGGCTTGCGGAACCGGTGCTACGGCAGTTGCCATAGCGATGAACGCAACCGGACTGACCGAGGCCACCTCGATAGACGTCAATGTGCGAGGCGGAAAATTGGCCGTTTCATTTGACATAAAGGACAATCAATATACCAACGTTTTCCTGATAGGTCCCGCAGAATTTGTTTTTAAAGGATCTATCGAGATTTAAAGAATAGCCATAAACCATACCCAAAACCCTTATGATTACCCTAAAAGGAGACAACATATACATCCGGGCACTTGAGCCCAATGATTTAGAGTTTATTTATGCCATAGAAAACGACCAATCCATTTGGGAAGTGAGTAACACCCAGACTCCTTACAGTAGATTTTTAGTGAAACAATATCTTGAGAACGCGCATCAGGACATTTACGAGGCCAAGCAATTGCGATTGGCCATTTGCCAAGACCGGGACTTTCCGGCTGTAGGATTGATAGATTTGTTTGATTTTGATCCAAAGAACAACAGGGCAGGGGTTGGAATCGTGATTCAGGGCAATGACAACCGAAACCAAAAAATCGGTTCGGAAGCTTTGGGTTTATTAATCCAATATGCTTTCTATCATTTGAACCTGCATCAGCTTTATGCAAATATTGGCACCGAAAATGAAGCGAGTAAAGCTCTTTTTACTAAATTTGGCTTTCAATGTATAGGTGTAAAAAAAGATTGGAATCTTGTAAACGGCATCTACAAGGATGAGGAAATTTTCCAGTTAATTAATCAACAATTTTAATATTTTTAGTTTTGAAGTTAAAAAAAATCATTTCAATCGTATCTGTCGTTTTGATATCCGCATTAGTTGTTTACGGGTTTATTTTGATAGGTCAAATTTTTGCGGATAACACCAAATTTGCAGAAAAAGAAGTTTACGTACATATTCCGACAGATGCAAATTACGATGATGTAAAAAAAATAATAGCTCCCTATGTTGCAAATATTGATCGTTTTCAAATGGTGGCCGATAAAATGAGCTACCCTCAAAACCTGAGCCCAGGACGTTATTTATTTACCAAGGGAATGAACAGTTACGATCTGGTAAAAACCTTGAGAAGAAATGTGCCGGTAAACTTGGCCTTTAATAATCAGGAAAGAATAGAAAATCTGGCGGGACGCGTCGGCTCGCAAATTGAGGCGGATAGTTTGTCGCTATTGACTTCATTTAAAGACTCAGTTTTTTTGAAAGAAAACGAGTTTAATGAAGATAATGTTTTGGCCGTATTTATTCCCAACACCTATGAAATCTATTGGAATACGACCGCTGAGAAATTCCGAGATAAAATGATCAAGGAATACCGAAAGTTTTGGAACAAGGAACGTGTAGCCAAAGCCAAGGAACAAGGCTTAACGCCAGTCGAAGCGACCATTTTGGCTTCGATAGTACACAAGGAATCAGTGAAAAAAGACGAAAGGCCACGCATTGCAGGGGTTTACCTGAATAGGTTGAGGTTGGGAATGCCGCTTCAAGCCGATCCTACGGTGATATTTGCCATCAAAAAGAAATCAAACGATTTTGACCAGGTCATAAAAAGGGTGTTTTATAACGATTTGACAATGGCTTCGCCTTACAATACCTATATGAATACGGGACTGCCTCCGGGACCGATTGCAATGCCGGACATTACCGCTCTGGAAGCAGTGCTGAACCCAGAAAAAAATGATTTCATTTATTTCTGCGCCAGCGTAGATCGTTTTGGTTACCATGAATTTGCCTCCACTTTGGCAGAGCATAACAAAAACGCCAAAAAATACTCGGATTGGATCAACAGCCAAGGGGTGAAAAGATAGTTTTGACCTATAAAAAAAACAGTTTTCTTCTATTTTTGTTAGTGCTGGGGTTTCAGGCCGTTTTCGCGCAGTCCAAATTGGAAGGTTTCCTGAAACCGTCGGACACCTTAAATGTCAAAAGAAAAAATGCCGTGTTTATCACCGAAGCAGTATTGGCTTCAGGGGCATTAATCGGTTTGAACCAACTTTGGTATGCCAATTATCCAAAATCTAAATTTCATTTTATAAATGATAATTCGGAGTGGTTGCAGATGGACAAAGTGGGTCATTTTTACTCCTCCTATCAGATGGGTAGGTTGGGTTCCGAAATGCTGGAGTGGAGTGGAGCCTCAAAAAAGGATCAATTGCTCTACGGTTCAGGTTTGGGTTTTGTGTTCCTAAGCGCTGTTGAGGTATTTGATGGCTTTTCTTCTGAATGGGGTGCTTCCACAGGCGATATAGTAGCGAATGCTTCAGGGACTGCTTTATACGTGTCTCAGGAACTGTTGTGGAACGAACAACGCGTCATCCCGAAATTTTCATTTCACACTACCCAGTATGCAAAATACAGACCCAACGCTTTAGGGCATTCTTTTGCCGAACAACTATTGAAAGATTACAACGGCCAAACCTATTGGCTTTCGGTTAACTTACACTCCTTCCTCAAAGATTCAAAAATACCCAAATGGCTCAATTTGGCTGTTGGCTACGGTGCTGATGGGATGGTCAGCGGAAACGGTGAAAGTTCTGATTTATTTTTGGCGGCAAATAATGCCAGAACCAGACAGTTTTATTTGAGCTTTGATGTGGATTTAACTAAAATTAAAACCAATTCACATCTGTTAAAAACCGTTTTTTCGGTCTTGAACACGGTGAAAATCCCTGCTCCCACAGTGGAAATTAAGCAGTTCAACCAATTTAAATTACACTTCATCTACTTTTAGCCAATTCTCACCCATTGTATTTTTATTTGTTTTAAATTTATATGGATGTTCTAATTTTGGGCATCAATTTGGGGTTAGCGATCTCAATTAAATCAGAATTATTTAAAAGTAAATAATTGGTTGAGAAAAGCGGATTTTTTTCACCGATTTCATGTGAGTTTTGACGCTCTGCTGACGAAAATTGGCAAAAAAGACAATTTTTAGAATGCATTTTTTTATGTTTTCCGCACTTTTAAAATCCCAGCGCCAACGATTGAATACTCAGCTAACGAGGGATTTATAGGTCACATTTTGTGTTTTTAGACAAGATTAACATCTTGGTTTTCAGCTTTATAAATTTTAGTGTATCTTTGCACGCAGAAATTTCTTAACGGGACAGCGTTTAGAAGAAAAACAATTTATGGTAAGAAAGTGGTATTTTTATACAAGTTTAGCTATTATTATAGCCTTTTTAAGTGCAGGTTTTAAACCCCTTAAAATAGATGCGAATCAATGGTTTCTAATAAAAAACCCGGATGGAATTCGATACTTATATCCATCCCAAGAACAGGAAGATTACACCAATTTGAACATCCCTTTTACCGGAAATTTATTTATTGGTTTCAAAGAAGCCCTTGGTTTCAAAGAATCGGAAGGGAAATACAAAAAAATTAATTCTCTCGGGTATATGGGAAAATACCAATTTGGTATCGAAACCCTAAGATCAGTTGGGATATATGACACTTCTTTATTCTTGCGAAGCCCTAAGATGCAGGAAAGAGCCTTTGTGGCGCTTTTGTCAAAGAACAAATCCATTCTACAAGAAGTAATAAAGAAGTACGACGGTACTGTGGTTAACGGGATTTTGGTTACCGAATCCGGTATTTTGGCTGCAGCCCACCTCGGCGGTGCAGGTTCCGTAAAAAGATATTTTAAACATAATGGTAAAATATCAATTAAGGATGCTTATGGTGCTTCAATTAGAAGTTACATGAGGGCATTTGGAGGCTATGACACTTCCCTTATTGTACCAAATGTTAATGCGGTTGCAAGCTTGAATTAAAATTATAATAGGTTAAAATAAAAAGGCAGTCAAACAAATTTGTTTGACTGCCTTTTTTTATCTTACTTTTAAAATATCCCCATTTGGACGAACTGTCAATCTGAGAGTTTGTTTGTCTTTCTTGATTTTTAGATTGTATTGTTTTTTCAAGACATCACCTTCCTCTTGGGTGTACAAGTATTTGTCGTTTACAATGGTCCAATCAGGATAAGTTTTATAGATGGAATATATCACTTCGTTCGGTAGTCTTACATTTTTGTATTCTTCCACGACACGAATCAGTTTTCCGTTTTCATCGTAGGTTGCTGATAACGATCCATCTTTAGTCTCCATTAATAAAAGGTAGTTTTCGTAGCCCTCATAATCTTTCCCAATGTCATAGGCGATAAATTTTTCTTCCATTCTTCTAACGTCTTGGTCAGGATTGTTGTCTGGGAGGTACACTGAAAAATCTTTCCCCACTCTTTTAATAACGACTGCCGGTAATTCTTCCATTTTTACGACTCCCTCTTCTTGGTCTTTCTTCATTTTATCTTGAGAATAAGACGGGATAGTGAAGCCTAATAGCAATAAAGCAATAATAAATGATTTCATAATATTTAGTTTTAAATTAATATTCAGTTTTCAAGTTAAATTAGTTAAAAAATTGTAAATCAATATGTTGTGAATTTAGTTTAATAAAATTGTTGTTTATTTTGTAATTGAAAAAAGCCACCTTTCTTGTAAAGTTAGTTTTTTTAACACATTTTAGCTGTTAAACTCTTCTTTACGTTGTGTTAATAAAAACGGGTTTTACGGCTTCTTTTTATTAAGAATATTACCGTCTTTTTTTAAAGGCAGCATTTAATTTATATTTTCTAATATCAGGACCAATTTCATTTGCGACGAAAATAGGAGTTATAAAAAAAAGCTGTCCATTTTATTGGACAGCTAAATGACTATTAGTTTACTTTTTTTATTATAATCCGGCAACAATTTCACCATTTGGATGAACTGTTAGATTTTTGCTTTGTTTTCCTTTTTTAATTTTGAGATGGTATTGTTTTTTTACAACGTCCCCTTCTTTTTGTGAGTATAAATACTTGTCATTTACGATTTCCCATCCAGGAAATGATTTATAGACGGAATAGATGACGTCACTCGGAAGTTTTACATTTTTGTAGTTTTCCACTACAGTCATTAATTTCCCTTTTTCATTGTACGTGGCAGACAAAGAACCGCCCTTTGTTTCCATAATTACCAAGTAGGTATCATAACCCTCATAGTCTTTACCGAGGTCATACGCTATGAAACTATCTTCTAGTTTTCTTACTTTTGGATCTGCGTTTCTGTCAGGCAAATAGACTGAAAAGTCTGTTCCGGCGCTTTTGATGACTACGGCAGGTAAATTCTCTATACTAATATTCCCTTGTGCATCCGTTTTATCTTGCGAGTAGGATACGGTTGTCAGCCCTAACGCCAACAAAATTATTGCATAATATTTCATAATGGTAGATTTAAATTAAACAGGTTTAGATAATTTTAACATATAATAAATTATAAGGCTTACCATTTACTTCCCCTTTTCATTGTAGCAACCTATTCCATGTTAGAATTTCTTAAGGTGATATTTAAAAATTTACTTTATTGCAATTAAACATTTGTTAACAGCTGAGTAAATTTACGAATTTGGGTTTCCATTTATGGTTAAACATCTATGAAAGATTTGTTAATTAACACATGGATTATTAGACATTAGTAATTTCGGTAGAAGATCTTGGTTAGCGAAAAACAAGATATCATCAGTAGATATCAAGTCGATTTTTTCATTATTTCAGGAAGGGAACTATTTCAAAAAAAAACACCAACTGAAAAGTTGGTGTTTTTTTAATTTAAAAACAATATTATTCGCCGACCAGAATCTCCAATATCTTTATTGCAGCATCGCTGATTTTAGTTCCTGGGCCAAAAACGGCAACGGCGCCTGCATCAAATAGATATTGGTAGTCTTGCGGGGGAATCACCCCGCCCACAACCACCATGATGTCCTCTCGGCCGTATTTTTTGAGTTCCTCAATTACTTGGGGAACCAGTGTCTTGTGTCCTGCAGCCAAAGACGAAACACCCAGAATATGAACGTCATTTTCAACCGCTTGTTTGGCAGCTTCTGCAGGGGTCTGGAAAAGTGGGCCAATGTCCACGTCAAAACCTACGTCAGCATAACCGGTTGCCACCACTTTGGCCCCGCGATCGTGTCCGTCTTGCCCCATTTTGGCAATCATAATTCTGGGGCGACGGCCTTCCTGCTTCGCAAAGGCATCAGCCAACTGTTTGGCTTTCTCAAAACTTTTGTCGTCTTTTATTTCTTTACTGTACACGCCGCTAAAGGATTTAATTTGTGCTTTATATCTTCCGAAAACTGTTTCCAGCGCATCGCTAATTTCACCCAACGTTGTTCGGTTTCTTGCAGCGTCCACGGCCAGTTCCAATAAATTTCCTTCACCGGTTTGGGCGCAAAGGATTAGTTTTTTTAGTGATTCTTGTACTTTTTCGGTGTCCCTTGTAGTCTTGATGCGGTCCAATTGTTCCAGCTGTTGCTTGCGCACCATTTGGTTGTCCACGTCGAGGATTTGCAAAGGATCTTCCTTTTCCAGTCGGTATTTATTAACCCCGACAATTATATCTTGTGAGCTGTCAATACGGGCTTGTTTTCTGGCGGCCGCTTCTTCAATTCTGAGTTTGGGGATTCCGGCTTCGATGGCTTTAGTCATTCCGCCAAGCTCTTCAACTTCTTCTATAAGCTTCCATGCATTTTCGGCAATTTCATGCGTCAAACTTTCCACATAAAAGCTTCCAGCCCACGGATCAACGGTTTTTGTGATTTTGGTTTCTTCCTGCAGATATATTTGTGTGTTTCTTGCAATTCTGGCCGAAAAATCTGTAGGTAATGCAATGGCCTCGTCAAGGGCATTAGTATGTAGGGATTGTGTTCCTCCAAATGCCGCTGCCGCAGCTTCAATACAGGTACGGGCAACATTATTAAATGGGTCTTGCTCCGTTAAACTCCATCCGCTGGTTTGGCAATGTGTTCTTAAAGCCAATGATTTATCATCTTTCGGGTTAAATGGTTTTACTAATTTGGCCCAAATCATTCTGCCGGCGCGCATTTTTGCAATTTCCATGAAATGGTTCATCCCTATGGCCCAGAAAAAGGAAAGACGCGGGGCGAAATCATCGATTTTCATACCGGTTGACAGACCTGTTCTGATGTACTCCAATCCATCGGCAAGGGTGTACGCCAATTCAATGTCGGCCGTTGCTCCCGCTTCCTGCATATGGTATCCTGATATCGATATGGAGTTGAATTTGGGCATTTTTTTGCTCGTAAATTCAAATATGTCCGCAATGATTTTCATCGACGGAGTAGGTGGGTAAATATAAGTATTGCGCACCATGAATTCCTTAAGGATGTCATTTTGTATGGTTCCCGAAAGTTGCTCCGGCTTAACGCCTTGTTCCTCGGCGGCCACGATATAAAATGCCATTATGGGTAGAACTGCACCGTTCATAGTCATGGATACCGACATTTCGTCAAGCGGAATCTGGTCAAACAACACTTTCATGTCCTCGACAGAATCTATGGCCACGCCCGCTTTTCCCACGTCTCCCACCACGCGTTCGTGGTCTGAGTCATACCCACGATGTGTGGGTAAATCAAATGCAATGGAAAGGCCTTTTTGGCCCGCTGCAAGATTACGTCTATAAAAAGCATTGCTTTCTTCGGCAGTGGAAAATCCCGCATATTGGCGAATAGTCCATGGTCGGCGAACATACATCGTCGCGTAAGGGCCACGTAAATTAGGCGCAAAACCCGCCGCGAAGTCAAGATGGTGTAGATTCTCGATATCTTTTTCTGAATAGGCTTCCTTGAGTTTTATTCCTTCGGCTGTCAAAAATTTTTCGGCCGATGGATCTGGACTGTCGCTATTCGATTTTTGAGCTTCTAATTTAATATGTTTGAGGTCATTTCTTATCATTTCTGACTCTAATTTATGCGGTTTGTAGTTGGATGCGATTGATTCTTATTCTGAATCGAGCCGTTCCTGCTCCATTTTTTCGGCAAGGCGTTTTTCGATGATAGGGATGATCAGGGTCTTTCGCGGTTTTATTTTTACAAAAGGGAACAATTCTAAATCGTGTTTCATCTTGTCGTCTTTATTGGGGTATTTATTGGTACCCAACAGCACTTCTTTGCCTGAGTCAAAAAGTTCTTGCTCCTTGTCAGCACTTTCCTGTATTTTTCTTTTGATGATGCCCTCGTTCAATTGTTTTAGGAAACCACCTGTGGCCTCGATGTCTTTGAACAAGGCCAGCGCTTTTTCAGACAATTGGGACGTGAGCGTTTCTATGTAATAACTTCCGTCGGCAGGGTTATTTACTTTGTCAAAATAACTTTCCTTTTTAAGGATCAGCAATTGATTTCGGGCGATCCTGTCCCCAAATTCATTGTCTTTATGGTATAGTGAGTCGTAAGGCAAATTGGCAATGGCATCGGCTCCGCCTAAAATCGCCGACATGCATTCGGTGGTGGTTCGCAACATGTTTACATTGTAATCGTATAGTGTCTTGTTGCGTTTTGTGGGGGAAACTAACAAATGGCAATCTTGAGTATGGTTGTATTCTTTGGCTATTAAATTAAAAAGCAAACGGAACGCCCGCAACTTGGCAATTTCAAAAAAGTAATTGGTTCCAACCGAAACTTCAAAGACAATTGGTTTGCTGATAATTGGAATTCTGTTGAAGTATTCATTGGCGTGCGCCAGAGCGTAGGCAATCTGCTGGACCATATTGGCTCCTGCATTTTGGTATAATCCGGCATCAATACTGATTATCGAACTATCAGGAATGGCAGTGGCCAACAAGTTTAGCGTATCGAAATTGTTTTTGTCGGTGGTGGTGAACCAATTACCTTCTTTGGCCAATTGTCCTATGGGATCGAGATTATAAAAAGCAATTGCTTTTTTTTGCAAGGCTATGGTATCAATGTTTTTAACGAAATCGATTGAGATAAAATTAAAGTTGAAATAAATGGCAACGTTTTCCAGAGGCAATTTCTCCAACAGTTTTACCACGTCAATCGTTTCATCTTCAATAGTGAAACGAAGACTTTCTGCACCGCGGGACAAGGAATCCAAAGCCCTTTCGACCGATTTTTCGATGTCGAAAACAAAAATATTTTGGCAAATTTTGCATTCGGAGGCTTTTGTGGTAACGGGAAAAGCTTTTGTGAATTCATCCTTATGGTAAAAAGGCTTAACCTTGATGTCTTCGGGCGAATTCCAGATTAAGGTTTCATTGTAATCTGCGCCTTTGAGTTCAAACTGGATTTTTTGTTTCCATTGCTTTGAGCTAACCGGATCGAAATCTTCGAATAAATTATTGGCCATTTTTAATTGTTATTTTTGATAATTCAAGATTTGCTGCTATTCTCAATGCTGTCACCTTCCAGTTCGATGATATAAATGTCCTCGTTTTCCTTCTTCATAAAGTACTTTTCACGGGCATATTTCTCAATTTGTTGCGGATTTTTCAGCTGTTTTATTTGTTCTTCGTCTTTCTTTATTTCCTCTTGGTAATATTCTTTATTGTCTTCGAGTTCGCTGACTTGGTTGTCTAAAAAGCGATGGTCAAAGTAGGAGTAGTTGTCCAGGAAAATCATCCAAGTCGAAAAAAACAACAATACCCATACATATTTATTGCTCAGAAATTTAAACCAAGGTTTGTCTTTGTGTGGATTTGTCATTTATTTTTTTTTAGCCCCGATAGAGCCGATATCCCACGTTTTTTGACGTGGATAAAGGCGAAAGCGGGAAATAGCTCCTCATTCTTCCTGTTTTGGAAGAACAACAAGGAATTATATTGAGGTTAAAATTACGATAAATTTATAGAATTCTTTGATTTATTACCGCCCTAACCACATCTATTGCAACCGTATTGTATTTGTCGTTGGGTATAATAATGTCTGCAAACGCTTTTGTGGGCTCAATAAACTGCTGATGCATGGGCTTGAGTGTGTTTTGGTAGCGATTCAAGACCTCATCCATGTCCCGTCCGCGTTCTGCTATATCACGTTTTAATCGTCGTATCAATCTTTCATCAGAGTCTGCATGAACATAGATTTTTACGTCAAACAAGTCTCTCAGTTCTGGATTGGCCAGAATCAAAATACCTTCAACGATCATCACTTTTCTGGGATGGGTAGTAATCGTATCTTCAGTCCTGTTATGGGTTACGAAAGAATATACCGGTTGGTGGATCGTTTTTTCTTCTTTAAGTTCCTTAAGGTGGGCGACCAATAATTCAAAATCAATAGCTCTTGGGTGGTCAAAATTGATAAGGGCCCGTTCGTCAAAACTTAAGTTGTTGTTCTCCTTGTAATAGGAGTCTTGAGAAATGATACCTACTTCCTTTTCAGGTAATTCATTCATAATTTGATGAACCACGGTTGTTTTTCCGCTTCCTGTTCCGCCTGCAATCCCTATAATGAGCATAAATGGTTGTTTATTTATTGATGGCACAAAAATAGGAATTTTATTGGGAGTGGATTTTGTTTTTTTTTGAAATCTTTTTGAGGGTTTTGGGAGTTTTAATTTACAGACAATCCAACTGTCTTTATCAAATTTTCTAGCATTTTATTTGCATAAAAGACAGCTTCCTTTGGGCAATCTTTTACAGCAAAAAAAATATTGTTTCGATTTGTGAAGCTTTTCCTTTAATTTGGGTTAGGTTTTGGACAAAAAAAAGAGCGAGCCAAAAAAAAGGCGCACTCTTCTTTAAAAGAATTCAGATCTTAATTATTTGTTCTTTTTTGCTTTTATCATCATTTCGAGTTGGTACCAAAGTTCTTCGGGAATGGCCTCCAGTATATTAAACTGTCCGGCTCCTTTCAGCCATTCGCCTCCGTCAATCACAATTACTTCACCGTTCACATAGGCAGAAAAATCAGAAATCAGATAGGCGGCTAAATTGGCCAATTCTTGGTGGTCACCAACACGCTTCAATGGCACTTTTTTAGCCATGTCAAATTTTTCGGCAAGATCCCCAGGCAATAATCTGTCCCAGGCGCCTTTTGTGGGGAATGGCCCAGGTGCAATCGCATTAGAGCGAATGCCATATTTGGCCCATTCTACCGCAAGACTTCTTGTCATGGCCAGCACCCCCGCTTTTGCGGTTGCGCTTGGCACAACATAGGCTGAACCGGTCCAGGCGTAGGTTGTCACGATGTTCAAAATCGTCGAAGACGCCTGTTTGGAATCGATCCAGTGTTTCCCAAAAGCAAGGGTACAGTTTTTGGATCCCTTCAAAACGATGTCAATTACGGTGTCAAAGGCGTTGGCAGATAAGCGTTCCGTTGGCGAAATGAAATTACCCGCGGCATTGTTCAATAATACATCCACTTTTCCGAAAGCTTTCAAAACGCTTTGCAGCATGTTCTCGACTTCATCATAATGGCGCACGTCGCACTGAATAGGTAGGCAGGTACCGCCTGTTTCAGACTCCAGTTCCGATGCGGTGTTTTTTAGTTTGTCCAAATCCCTGGAGGTAATGGCCACTTTTGCGCCCAGTTCGAGGAAATATTTGGTCATCGCTTTCCCTAATCCGCTGCCGCCGCCGGTAACAACGATGACTTTGTTTATTAACGCATCATCGCGCAACATTTTATCTGTATAGCTCATCCTAATTTTAGTTTGTTGAATTGTAAATAGTAAATATATGAAATTTAATAGTATGCGCGCATAACAAATGGCTCAAAAGCAGCCACTTTTTAAGATGTCGCTTAAAGTTCTAGTTTGATTTTTATCGCTTTAGTTGGATTCGTTCGCCTAAATTAGGATAATGGCATTTGATTTGAAAATCGAATTTTATTTAAGCTGTTGGCTTCTATGTGGAAACAATAAAACAAGAAACAGTCCAAAGAAGAATCGCCAAGTTCACTAATAATCCACAAAGGTTCAGCTCGAAAACGATTCTTTGCGATTTTTAAAAAACCATTATGTCTTTTAGCTTAAGCGAGTTCCTTTTTAGGCTGTCTCTTGCGTATTGAGTCTACTGACTTTTTATTTCTTTGGTATAGGCATATCGGAAGTTCCCATATCCCTTGTGCAAAGGTATTTTCCGTCTCTTTTTTCAAATAGACTCATGAAGTTTCCTGTTCTCATTTTGGTATTTGTGGAATCTGTGACGGCATAGCCGCCAATTTCCACAACCTGGTTACCATCATTTGAAACGTGCACTTCTTTTGTCTCGAACGATATTTTAGCTCCTTTTGGAAAGGTTGCCAAATCTGCCTTTATCGATTCCTGAATCGCTGCCCTGCCTTCCGCCGGTTTTTTTTCATTAGAAAAACTTATGGCATCGTCTGAATAATACATGGCGACGTCTGCTGCATTTCTTGCGTTATAGGCAGCTGCGTAGGCATCTTCCATCGCTTGAATTTCAGTTTTGATGGCTTCTTTGTCAACTGTAGTTGTCGCCATGGGCGCCTCTTTTTTTTGATTACAGCCTAGGAACAAGGTCACGATAAGCAACACTAATCCTCCCTTAAAAATTTTGTTTTTCATAATTAAATTTGTTTAAAATTTATAATTGTGATTTTTTTTAGATTAGGGGGATTAAATTTAATTATAAAATTTTGATTTTCAGTATTTAACGATGTTTTTTTACGTAATAATCTTTGGGGAATATAATTTTATGAAGAAGAGCGATAATTTATTTGAGTGACGTTAATAAAAACTAAAAATCCATTTGATTATAAAAAAGTATTTTTCATAATCAAATGGATTTAATTTTTTCCGCTGCAATAAAACTGCATTATATTTTATCCTTCAACGGCTACAGAATAGTTAGTTGCTATTATAGCCATCATGCCAGCCATTAGATATAACTTGTTTAACTTCTTTCCAGTTGTAGATAGACTCAATTGCAAAAAAGGCGATCATGCCCAATACAAATACTCTAACGTCTCTTTTGGTTACCTTCATTTTAATTCTTTTGATGGTTTAGTTTTTACCAAGATATAAAAATATTCCATTCGTAATCTAAAATTTACATTTTATGGATGATAAAAATGGTTGGACGTTTGTGTAAATCCACATTTTCCTTTTTCCATGCCGAAATTTTTTTGGTCTTAATGTATTCCGTTGGCAGTGTGATGTCCGTGGCTATGCATAAATGCGTTTCTGGATGCAAAGTCTGCAACAAATCTTCCAATAATTTATTGTTGCGGTATGGCGTTTCGATGAAAATTTGCGACTGATTTTGTTCGAAAGATATCTTTTCGAGATTTTTGAAGCTCGCTTTCTTTTCGTCCTTTTCAATAGGCAAATAACCGTGAAACGTAAAGCTTTGACCGTTCATTCCGGAAGCCATCATGGCCAACAGTATGGAAGAGGGGCCGACCAATGGGATGACCTGAATCCCTTTTTCATGCGCCAGTTTCACGATAACTGCGCCAGGATCAGCCACTCCGGGGCAACCGGCTTCGCTCATTAATCCCATGTTTTTGCCTTCTAATAAAGGTTTGATGAAATCAAGGTGTTCTTTTACTTCGGTGCGTTTGTTTAAAGTAAACAATACCAGTTCGGATTGTTTTTTTTCGGGGCTAACCTCCTTTATTGATTTCCGGGCTGTTTTGTCATTCTCAACAATATAATGATCAATGAAGTCAATAGTTCTTTTTACAGTGTGAGGCAGAACATCCATAGGGTCACAATCGCCCATAGTTGTGGGGATTAGATAGAGTTTCCCTAATGAGGTATTTGATTTCATTGCGATCGATTTTGATTTGTAAACTAATTTAGAAATGCAAAGAACGGCATTAATAAAGAAATAGATATGAATTTAGAGTTGAAAAAAACCGCTCAAAATTATTAGTGAGCCTTTTTTAATTTGTCGGCTATAATGTCGCAAACTTCATCTAGCATATTATAGACAATGTCAAAGCCGTTCGGCATACCAAAATAAGGATCGGGAACATCCACATTTTCATTAGGATACAATTCATTCAAAATAATTTGTACTTTGTTTTTTTGCTCAGAAGTTTTCGCCAATTCGATTACATCGTCATAATTCGACTTGTCCATGACATAGATATAGTCGTAGGTATCGAAATCATTAACGCTGAATTGTCTGCCTTTTTGTTTTGAAATATCGAGCTTGTTCTTTTTGGCGGTTGAGATTGAACGGGCGTCAGGTGAATGACCAATGTGCCATGAACCGGTCCCGGCAGAATCTACGGTGAATTTATCTTTGGGAAGTTTGGAAGCCATGATGCCCTCTGCCAATGGTGATCGACAAATATTCCCCAAACAAACCATTAAAATTTTTACGGGCATGATGCTTTTATAGCGTTAATTTTTTATGGATATCTTCAACAAATTTCTTGAATTGTTTGTCGGTGGCCACTAAGTTGTCCACTGTTTTGCAAGCGTGCAATACGGTTGCGTGATCACGGTCACCAATCTGGGAACCGATATTCGCCAAAGAGGCTTTCGTGAATTTTTTCGCGAAAAACATAGCCAACTGTCTTGCTTGGACCACATGCCTTTTTCTTGTTTTTGATTGCAAGGTTTCCAGATCCAATTGGAAATAATCGGAAACTGTTTTTTGAATGTAATCGATAGAAATTTCTCGTTTTACATTTTTCACGAATTTTTCGACAACACTCTTCGCCAATTCAATGGTGACTTCTTTTTTGTTGAAAGAGGATTGCGCAATCAACGAGATAATGGCGCCTTCCAATTCGCGAACATTTGATTTGATGTTGCGTGCTACGTATTCAATGATTTCTTCAGGAATTTCAACACCATCACGATACAAAATGTTCTTAAGTATAGAAATTCTGGTTTCATAATCAGGTTGGTGCAATTCAGCTGACAATCCCCATTTGAATCGAGACAATAAGCGTTGCTCAATATCTTGCATATCAACTGGCGCTTTGTCCGAAGTCAGAATAACTTGCTTGCCGTTTTGGTGCAAGTAATTAAATATATGGAAAAACACATCCTGTGTTCCTGATTTACCGGAAAGAAACTGAACATCGTCAATAATCAAAACATCAATTAATTGATAAAAATGGATGAAATCATTCCGGTTGTTTTTCTTTACCGAATCAATGTATTGTTGCGTGAATATTTCGGCAGATATGTATAAAACTGTTTTTTCAGGATATTTGTCTTTGATTTCAACTCCAATGGCATGCGCTAAGTGCGTTTTTCCCAGTCCTACGCCGCCAAAAATCAATAAGGGGTTGAAGGATGTCCCGCCTGGTTTGTTGGCTACAGCCATTCCCGCTGAACGTGCCAGTCTGTTTGAATCCCCTTCCAGGAAATTGTCAAAACTATAGTTGGCATTCAATTGCGATTCTATCTTTAAATTTCTGATTCCTGGAATTACAAATGGATTTTTTAATTCAGGATCAAGGTTTTTAAAAGGAGCATCAACATTTTGGGGTTTCATCGGGGCGCGGTTAGCACTTGGCAATTGTTCCGTAAACGGTTGTTTATTGCCATAAGTGTTTTCCATTTTGATTTTATAAAGTAACTTCGCGTTTTTACCAAGTTCTTTGGTCAAGGCTACTTTTAGTAGTTTTACATAGTGTTCTTCCAGCCATTCATAGAAGAATTTACTTGGAACCTGAATGTACAATGCGTTATCGGTAAGTTCAACTGATTTAATTGGTTCAAACCAAGTTTTGAATGCTTGGTCTTGAATGTTGTCTTTAATAAAAGACAAACAGTTTTCCCATACTGATTGAGCAGTTTTGTTCATAAATTCTAGGTAAATTATTTTATTTAGTAATCGGTCTCTTATTAAAAAATACCAAAAATTTCGATATTTTTCGGGTTAACAAATATGTGAACAAATTTCTGTAAAAAAAAATAAATAGGGGTTGAATTTGTAAAAATATTGTTGTAAGTAGTATTTGACAAATTAAAATTTAAATAAAAAAACAAATAAAAGTATGAAAGAACATGAATTTAGTGTACGCGTGAGGTATTCCGAAACGGATCAAATGGGAGTGGTTTATCACGGCAATTATGCGCAGTATTTTGAGATGGGGCGCGTGGAATGGCTCAGAAACCTTGGGGTTTCCTACAAATGGATGGAGGAAAACGGAATTATGCTTCCGGTGGTTTCCCTAAACATAAATTACAAAAAACCGGCCCGATATGACGATCTTTTGACGGTTAAAACTATTTTTAAAAGTCAAACTTCAGTTAAGATTGAATTTGACTATGAAATCTACAACGAGAAGTTGGAGTTATTAACAATTGCCAGCTCCACCTTGGTTTTTGTTGACATGAAAACTAGCCGTCCGACTCTCCCTCCGGAATATGTTAAAGAGAAACTTGCCAAAATGTAAAACTGATGAATTCGGACCAAAATTATTTTATAGTTTTGATGTCGATTTCGAATATGGAGTTAAAAATGTCGAATATAATTTCGGCATTTTTTTTTCGTGTTTTTATCTCTATTATGCCAATTGGCAATCCTGTTTCCTCTATCATTTTCATTTCTTGGGTTACAATTTCTAGTTTTTTTTCTTTGATCACCCTCATGACCTTATTCATGTTTTTATAGTCAAATGATATTTGATAATGAATGTCAATTGTTTTTTCAATGACGTTGCAAGTTTCGAGGGTAGTTTGAGCCGTTGTTCTATATGCTGATATTAATCCGCCGACACCCAGTTTTGTTCCTCCAAAAAACCGAACGACTACAACGAGGGTGTTTGTCACCGCAAAGGATTGTATTTGTCCGTAAATTGGCATTCCTGCGCTGTTGCTGGGCTCCCCGTCGTCATTAGCCCTATAGGAAACGGCGTCTGTACCTATTTGATAGGCGTAGCAAAAATGGCCCGCATGGGGATGTTTTTTTCTTAATTGGTCAATAATGGGTTTTAGTTCCTCTTCGGATTGAATGGGAAATGCATAACCAAAAAATTTGCTGCTCTTTTCCTTAAATAATACCTCTTCCGACGCAGTTTCAATGGTATTGTAAGTGTCTTTAATTTCCAATAGGTATTCTTCTAAATTGTATTTTTACTAAACAGATCTACGACATCTTCTTTGCCCACTTGGAGATTCCATACTTGGAAACCAAGTTCAGCTGCGGCATCGGTGTTTTCTTTCTTGTCATCAACGAACAAAGTCCGTTTTGCTTGCAATTCATGTTTGTTTAAAACATAATTGAAAATTTCGTAATTGGGTTTGCGCATTTCTATTTCAAATGAAAAATAAACTCGTTCGAAACATTGATAAAAATCGCTGTAAAAAGTAGTGCCGCATTTTTGTTCGAAAGTGTCGATGTGAATAGAATCGGTGTTACTCAACAAAAAGAGTCTGTATTTTTTGGAAAGCATTTGAAGGAACTCCAAACGATACAGAGGAAAATCCAACAAGATGGCGTTCCAGGCCTCCATTATTTCTGCAGTGCTTGCTTTTGGGATATGCCTTTGAATGCCATCGAGGAAATTATCTCTTGTGATTTTGCCGGTTTCAAACTGAATGTTCAATTGGTCCAAGTCGTCATTCCATTGAGTTAGGCCTAATTTTTTTAGGCCATCAACGGTGGCTTGCTTGTCTAAATTGATGAAGACATCTCCGAAATCAAAAATAATTGCATTAATCATGGTTTCTGGATATTATAAGTTCGTCTTGGCCGATCACTTGATTTTTACGATTGCTTTTTGGTAGAATTGGTGCCCTTGTGCCATCCCCGAAAATTGTAATTCCTGAGAAAACTCGGGCTTCATCCCAAAGATTTGCGTCAATGAAAGTTTGTAATGTTTGTCGGCCGCCTTCGATAATAACGGATTGAATTTGGTGCCGATACATTGCCTGCGTCAGTTGTTGTGCGATTTCTTTTTCAAGATCAACGTTATCAAAGATAAGGTTTTCTTTGTCGCGATTTGTTGTGGTTTTCGAAATAACGATAGTTTTACATTGATTATTGAACACATAACTGTCGTTTGGGATGCGATTATTTTTGTCCAAAACCACCCTGATAGGGTTGCTTCCCGTCCAGTTTCGAACGTCTAATATTGGGTTGTCATCGATAACGGTTTGGGTACCCACCAAAATGGCCTGCTCTTCGCTTCGCCATTTGTGGACCAATTGCCTTGAATAGGGGCTGGTGATCCATACCGGTTTCTTTACATCATTGTTTTGGACTTTCCTGAATGTCGCGTCCGGAGCGATAAAGCCGTCTTGGCTTTCTGCCCATTTCAAAATAATGTATGGTCGCTTTTTTTGATGAAAAGTAAAAAAACGTTTGTTCAGTTCGTTGCATTCGTCCTCAAGGATGCCAAAGGTTACCTTTGCCCCAGCGGCAATCAATTTTTTTATACCGTTGCCCGCGACTTTTACGTTAGGGTCCACAGTTCCCACAACGACATTTGGAATCCTATTTCTTATGATTAAGTCGCAGCAGGGCGGTGTCTTTCCAAAATGGCTACAAGGTTCAAGGCTGACATAAATGGTCGCTTTTTGCAATTGCGATTTGTCTTTCACGGAATTAATGGCGTTCACTTCGGCGTGCGGTTCTCCCGCCATCCTGTGCCAACCCTCGCCGATTATTTTATTTTTATAAACAATGACGCTGCCCACCAAAGGATTCGGGTAAGTTGTCCCGAGTCCGTTTTTGGCCAGTTCTATGCAACGCTTTATGTATTTTTCATGTATCTTCACTATGCAAAAGTAGTTATTTTTGGGTTTAAGATTTAGTTTTGAAACTTTCAAAAATAACCGCAAACAATTTCTATTTTTGTGGCATAAAAATAAGTAGCAATAATAATGGAAAATTGGGTTATCAGAAAGATTGAAAAAAGAGACAATCAAGCTGTCGCAGAATTGATACGGGCGGTTTTTGACGAAATGAATATCCCAAAAGTGGGAACGGCTTATGAAGACCCTTATCTGGATTTAATGTTTGAGGAATATAGCAAGCCGAAATCCGTATATTACGTTGTTGAAAACGACGGAAAAATAATGGGTGCAGCTGGCGTGGCTCCACTTGAAAACGAAGTGGAATCCATCTGCGAACTGCAAAAAATGTATTTTCGTCCGGAAACCCGCGGTTTGGGAATAGGAAGCCAAATGATGGAGAAATGTTTGCAGAGCGCCAAAGAATTTGGCTTTGAAAAATGCTATCTGGAAACGATGCCTTTTATGCATGGTGCCCAAAAACTGTATAAAAAAGCAGGCTTCGTGAATATTGACGCCCCAATGGGATCTACAGGCCATACATCTTGTCCCGTTTGGATGCTGAAGGAACTATAGTTGAGAATTTATTAGTTCTAAGTGAAACAGAAATGCCCGAAACGATGAAAATTAAGCAATATCGAGACCTCTTCATTCAAACGCTTTCACCGATCCATGGCGAAGGCGAAGCCGAAAGTTTTTTCTACCTGATATTGGAGGCGAACCATCAATTGAAAAGAATCGATTTGGCTTTGCGTCCTGATCTGGATTTTACCGATGCGGAAATTTTGGTTTGGAAGACGCTCGTGGAACAGTTGAAACTGGAAATTCCTGTCCAATACCTATTGGGAAAAACCAGCTTTTATGGTTTGGATTTCGAAGTCAATTCGTCCGTTTTGATCCCAAGACCAGAAACCGAAGAACTGGTCGAATGGATTTTAGAAAGCCAAAGGTCAAAAGACGAAAGTCAAAAGCCCAGAGTTCTTGATATAGGAACAGGAAGTGGTTGTATTGCAGTTTCATTGGCAAAAAACATTCCTACTGCAAGCGTCTATGCCATTGACGTTTCAGAAAAAGCATTGACCATCGCCAAAAAAAACGCTGAAATAAACGAAGTTGACGTGACGTTCATTACTCAAAACATCCTGCAAACGGAAAATTTGGGGCAACAATTTGACTTCATCGTATCGAATCCTCCTTACGTTCGAAATCTGGAAAAACAGGAAATCAGGAAGAATGTTTTGGATAACGAACCTCATTTGGCGCTTTTTGTGGAAGACAATGACGCCTTGGTTTTTTACAGGAAAATTGCCGAATTAGCCCAAAAAAACCTGACCGAAAAAGGACAATTGTTCTTCGAAATCAATCAATATTTAGGCAAGGAAACGGCAGCACTCTTGGCTGAAATGGGTTTCAAAAATATCGAATTGCGCAAAGATATTTATGGAAATGACCGGATGATAAAAGCGACAGTTTAATAATTACTGCAGACTACTCATATCGCAAGGCTTCGATCGGATCCAAAAAAGCTGCTTTTATCGCTGGATACAAACCAGAAACGATAGCTACCATAAAGCTGGTCAGAAAGGCGGCGAAAATGGCAATCCAAGGAATCACAAATTCGAAACTCAAAGCAGTGGCGATTCCATAACCTATCAAGATGCCCAAAATGATACCGACGATGCCTCCCATTTGACCTATCAGCAGGGTTTCCATGAAAAACTGAATCGCGACAGTGGACCTTTTGGCACCCAAGGCTTTTCTAACTCCTATTTCTCTTGTGCGTTCCGTTACCGAAACGATCATGATGTTCATCAAAGCGATCGAGGATCCCAAGACGGTAATGATCCCTATTAGCCAAGAGGCGAGGCCAAGATATTGAGTGATTCCCAGGATTCTGTTGATTAGGTCGTCGCTGCGCACTACGCCAAAATTGTTGTCTTTTACAGGACTCAATTTACGTACGTTACGCATAGTGATGGTAGCATTATCGATGGCTTGGTCCAGCAATTCTTTTTTGGAAACCATGACACTCACGGTGTAATTAATATTGGGAGCCGTAAATAATGACCTAGCCAATTGAATCGGGATTAAAACCCTTAAATCCTGCTTATTACCAAAGGTGGAGCCTTTTTCTTTTAGAACGCCAATCACCTTGAACCTAGCCCCTCGGATGGAAATTGTTTTGTCAATTGGGTTGATGTCTTTCAGTAGTCCTTTTTCAAAATCAGAGCCTACCACGCAAACAAAGTTGTTGTTGTCTATGTCAAAGCCCGTGAAATTTCTGCCAATACTGGTTTCCAAACCTGAATTGCTCATGAAATATTCATCAACACCGACCACAGCAATTTCCGGGTCCGTTTTGTTCGCTTCATATTTTACTTCCGCTGTTGAAGTCGCGGTAAATGAAAGTGAAGTTTCGGAAAAGGGGTAATTATATTTGTTTTTGAAGGCGACCGCTTCGGGATAGGAAATGATTGGGTTTATTATTTCGCGTTCTTCACGTCCTTGTCTTCGAATGGTGTTTTCGTATTGTTTTATATTGAAGGTATTGGCCCCCATCGATGCAAAATCGGAAGAAATGGTGTTTTCTAAAGCAGATACCACGGTCAGGATTCCAACTAAGGCAGTAATCCCAATGGCAATTATTAAAACGGTAAGAGTCGTTCGCAATAATTGTGTTCTTACGGAACCAATGGCAATTCGTACGTTTTCTTTGAATAAATTTAGCATCATGGTAATTTGACACGAAAATACAATTTTTGTTACAAGTTTGTTTTGGAAGGAGTATTATTTGTTTTAAAAATAGGATATTTGCAGCAAGAAATATGAAATTTAAAAATCATAATTTATAATTCATAATTAAAAAAAATGGCATCAAAACCTAGTATACCCAAAGGGACAAGAGATTTTTCACCTGCTGAGGTGGCAAAACGACAATATATAATACAAATCATAAAAAGTAATTTCGAGAAATTTGGTTTTCAACCCATAGAGACACCTTCGTTCGAAAACTCGGAAACCCTAATGGGAAAATATGGGGAAGAAGGAGATCGATTGATTTTCAAGATATTGAATTCAGGAGATTATTTGGCCAAAGCAAATGCATCCCATTTAGAAAGCAAGGACAGCACAAAGTTGACGGCAAGCATTTCTGAGAAAGCTTTGCGTTATGACCTGACGGTGCCTTTTGCAAGATATGTGGTGCAACACCAAAACGAAATTGAATTTCCTTTCAAAAGATACCAAATCCAGCCCGTTTGGCGTGCTGACAGGCCTCAAAAAGGTCGCTTCAGGGAGTTTTTCCAGTGCGATGCAGATGTGGTAGGCTCGAAGTCGCTATGGCAAGAGGTGGAATTGGTGCAGCTTTACGATACCGTTTTTACTGCTTTGGGATTGAAAGGGGTGACTATCAAAATCAACAACAGAAAAATTTTATCGGGAATCGCCGAAGTAATCGGAGCGTCGGGTAAATTGATCGATTTTACCGTGGCTCTCGATAAGCTGGACAAAATAGGCGAGGACGGCGTGAAAAAGGAAATGGTCGAAAAGGGAATTTCAGAGGGAGCCATAACTAAAGTGCAGCCCCTTTTTAATTTCACGGGGACCATTTCGGAAAAAATCGACAAACTATCACAACTGTTGGCTTCTTCGGAAGAAGGGATGAAAGGCGTTGAAGAATTACGTTTCATTTGTGACAACAGCATAAATCTGGGACTGTCAACGGCAATTCTTGATCTGGACGTTACCTTGGCTCGTGGTTTAAATTATTATACCGGGGCTATTTTTGAAGTCGCTCCGCCGAAGGAAGTCGCCATGGGGTCCATAGGTGGCGGCGGACGATATGATGATTTGACAGGCATTTTTGGTTTGAAAAACATGAGTGGCGTTGGGATTTCTTTCGGACTCGACCGTATTTATCTGGTTGTGGAGGAACTGAATCTGTTCCCGGAGACGGTTACCGCGACCACAAAAGCATTGTTTATCAATTACGGCGATAGCGAAGCTTTTTATGCGATGAAAGCAATCCAGAAATTAAGAGCATCGGGTATAAAAGTAGAGTTGTATCCGGACAACATGAAAGTGGCAAAGCAATTTCAGCATGCCGATAAACGCAACATTCCCTTTGCGGTAATCATCAGCGAAAATGAAATGGCATCCGATCGTTTTGCCCTTAAAAACTTAGCAACAGGGGAGCAGCATTCACTTGATTTTGAAGGCTTGAAAAAAGCCCTTTTGTAACAAAAAATCAAGCACAAAAAAAAGCTTTGTTTAGGTAAACAAAGCTTTTTTTAATATAAGGTAATCACGAATTAATAATTATTCAGTAACCAACCATAATTGTAGATCAGAACCGGTAACAAACTTAGAGAAACTAAAACGTAATAGTCTTAATATTATATTAAAATTTAAGTTAAAATGGTAGAAATTAATCTCGGATGCTAAATTTTTTGAAGTCAAACGGAAATCAAAAAAAAGAATGACAATTTGACATTTAGTTAGAATTGGCAGTACTTTTGCAATCCATAGAAAAGTGCAAAAATGAAGTTTAAAAATATATTTAAAAATAAAAGTAATATGACTACTGAAAATACAGAAATCGATAAAGAGATGGATGATGTAACATTAGAGAACAACGCGGAAGCGGTTGTTGCTGATGAGTTAAGTGTTGAGGAGCAATTGACGCAAGACTTAGCGAAGGAGAAAGATAAATATTTACGATTATTTGCTGAATTTGAAAATTATAAAAGAAGAACTTCAAAAGAACGTATAGAATTGTTTAAAACGGCTAACCAAGAAGTTTTATTGGCTATGCTTCCCGTTTTGGATGATTTTGACAGAGCAATGGTCGAAATAAGCAAATCAGAGGATGAACTTCTTTTAAAAGGGGTGGAACTGATACATGAAAAACTAAAAAACACTTTAGTTTCTAAAGGACTGGAGCAAGTTGAGGTTAAAGCCGGCGATTCATTTGATGCCGATTTTGCTGAGGCAATCACACAAATTCCTGCTCCATCGGCCAAGATGAAAGGAAAAATCGTGGATGTTCTCGAAAAAGGGTATAAATTAGGCGATAAAATTATTCGTTTTCCAAAAGTTGTTATCGGGCAATAGTGGAGTCGCGATTCGTCGCGTCCAACAAATGTCTGGGAAGCGATAAATAACTTCTAGAGTGCGATTGGTCGCATTTGTGCCATTCAAAAATATTAAAATGAAAAAAGATTTTTACGAGATATTAGGTATTTCAAAAAGCGCAGATGCTGCAGCGATAAAGAAAGCTTACAGAAAAAAAGCATTAGAACATCATCCTGACAAAAACCCTGACGACAAATCGGCAGAGGAAAAGTTCAAATTAGCCGCTGAGGCTTATGAAGTTTTAAGCGACCCGAACAAGAAAGCCAAGTACGATCAATATGGTCATCAAGCTTTTGATGGATCTGGAGGTTTTGGCGGTGGCGGTCACGGCGGAATGAATATGGATGACATTTTCAGTCAGTTCGGTGATATTTTCGGCAGCGCCTTTGGTGGCGGTGGCGGATTTGGAGGCGGAGGCGGAGGTCAACGCAGAATCAAAGGAAGCAATCTTCGCATCAAAGTCAAATTGACTCTCGAGGAAATCGCAAATGGAGTGGAGAAAAAAGTAAAAGTAAAACGTAAGGTTCAAGCTCCGGGAGTTACATATAGAACTTGTTCTACCTGTAATGGGCAAGGGCAAGTAATGCGCGTGACTAACACTATTCTGGGGAGAATGCAATCGGCTTCCACCTGTCCTACTTGCGGCGGTTCGGGCCAGATTTTGGACAAAAAACCAGCTGAAGCAGACTCACAAGGGATGATTCTTGAAGATGAAACCGTTTCCATAAAAATACCCGCAGGTGTTGTTGACGGGATGCAATTGAAAGTTTCCAACAAAGGGAACGATGCTCCGGGGAACAGTGTTCCGGGAGATTTGATTGTAGCCATCGAAGAGATGGAACACCAATTCTTGAAACGAGAAGGAGAGAATTTGCATTATGACTTATACATCAGTTTTTCCGAAGCGGTTCTTGGAATATCAAAAGATATCGAAGCTATAAACGGAAAAGTGAGAATTAAGCTGGAAGAAGGAATCCAATCCGGTAAAATCCTTAGGTTGAAAGGAAAAGGAATTCCAAGCATCAATGGATACGGGAACGGCGATTTGCTAGTACACGTAAATGTGTGGACTCCAAAAACCTTGAACAAGGATCAGAGACAATTTTTCGAAAAGAATTTGACCGATGAAAATTTCATCCCAAATCCTGAAAAATCGGACAAATCGTTTTTCGAGAAAGTAAAAGATATGTTTTCGTAATTTTTAGAAAGATTAAAAATTCAAAATAAGTTTCCCATCCTTGTGAAAATGAGGGTGGGTTTTTTTATGTAACAATTATATCTATTTCGATACTAATTATTTACTTTTACACAAATTCAAAATTCAGCATGAGTACCCTACTTGAAGTCAATAAAGTCGTGAAGCAATACGGTGATTACGTGGCGCTTAACGAAGTTTCGTTAACCGTGCCTAAGGGCAGTATTTATGGGCTATTAGGTCCAAACGGTGCCGGAAAAACATCATTGATCCGAATAATAAATCAAATTACTTTACCCGACAGCGGCGATATAATTCTTGACGGCGAGAAATTGCAGCCCAAGCATGTTCAATACATTGGATACCTCCCGGAAGAAAGGGGATTGTATAATAGCATGAAAGTGGGTGAACAATGTCTGTATTTGGCCCGAATGAAAGGCTTGTCCAAAGCCGAGGCGAAGAAACAGTTGAACTACTGGTTTGACAGGTTGGAAATTCAAGGCTGGTGGAACAAGAAAGTGCAAGAGCTATCCAAGGGAATGGCGCAGAAAATCCAGTTCGTCGTTTGCGTGCTTCACAAGCCCAAATTGTTGATTTTTGACGAGCCTTTTTCCGGTTTCGACCCTGTAAACGCCAATATCATAAAAGATGAGATTCTGGCTTTGAGAGACGAAGGGGCCACCATCATTTTCTCTACGCACCGTATGGAAAGCGTGGAAGAATTGTGTGACCATATCGCCTTAATCCATAAATCAAATAAACTCATTGAGGGGAAATTGGATGACGTTAAAAGGCAATTCAAAACAAACAGCTTTGAAGTTGGGATTGTATCCGATAATGTGGAAGGCCTGATGTATGATATCACGCAAAAATTCACTGTCGGCCCCGCGAATTTCAAGTCGCTCAGCAATGAGTTGAAACTAGAAATTCAACTAGGGAATGCCATGCCAAATGAATTACTGAATGTATTGACACAGTGCGGCCAAGTAACCCATTTTGTGGAAAAGATACCAAGCGTAAATGATATTTTTATCCAGACCGTAAGCGAAAAGTAATTTAATTTTTTAACTCCTATGAGTATTATTTCATTAATCATAAAAAGAGAATTTGTTGCCAAAGTACGCAACAAATCTTTTATTGTTATGACCTTTTTAAGTCCGTTACTTTTTGTTGGGATTGCCGCATTTGTCGGGTATTTAAGCTCCATGAAAGCGGAAACCAAACGCATCGCCATCCATGACGAATCCGGCTTGTTTACTAATGAGTTTGTTTCCCAAAACAGCGACAAAAGCGAATATAAATACCTCGATTTATCTCTGATTGACGAAAAATTCCTGAAAGATAGTATCACAAAGGAGAGTTACGAAGGCTTGCTGTTGATTCCCAAAACAACCAATGTAGCCGATCTGGAAAGTAAGGTCCAATTCATATCCAATGACAGTCCCAGTATTTCATTTATTGAAAATGTGCAGAGCATCATTGCTAATAAAATCACCAAAATTAACCTTGAAAGGGCAAAATTGGATACGGTGGCGATCAAGAATGCCCAATCGAATGTCAATATTAGCCTCGCTAAGGCGTCGGGAGAGCAAAGCGTAAAAGGACTTAACGAGATTAAAATTGCCATTGGCGGCGGATTTGGTTATTTGATCATGATGTTCATCATTATCTACGGAAACATGGTGATGCGTTCAGTCATTGAAGAAAAAACAAACCGAATTATAGAGATAATTATTTCATCGGTTAAACCGTTCCAATTGATGATCGGTAAAATCATCGGGACATCGCTAGCAGGAATCCTGCAGTTCTTTATTTGGGCTGTAATAGGACTTTCCTTGATGTTTGCCGCTTCATTATTTTTTGGCGTCGACGTAGGCCCAACGGCCAAAGTTTCACCGGAGTTGATGCAGCAAGCGCAAAATGAATTTGCCGGTCCTGCCCAAATGTATATGAAAGAGTTGTGGAATTTGCCTATCGCCAGCATTCTGATCGGTTTCGTCGTCTATTTCATAGGAGGTTATTTTTTGTACAGCTCCTTTTACGCCGCGATTGGCGCGGCTGTCGACAATCAAACGGACTCGCAGCAGTTTCTGTTGCCTATAATTATGCCGTTGATGTTGAGCGTTTATGTTGGTTTTTTCAGTGTAATGAACGACCCGCACGGAACAATAGCGGTCGTTTTCTCAATGATTCCGCTTACATCTCCCATTGTGATGTTGATGCGAATCCCGTTTGGCGTACCTTT
>NZ_DATBVQ010000012.1:0-25182 GCF_036515215.1 Flavobacterium sp. | reverse complement strand
TTATCTTCCGATGGCAAATAACCATAAAAGGGATTTGCGATCGTCGAAGCTCTGAGCGTGCAGGCAATCGGACCTTTAATATCGCAGGAAACGTCGCCAACGATTTTTATATTGCAATCTTTGGCCTGTAGCATCTCCCTGCTCATAATCATCGGCGCATCGTTGCTATAAAAATGTCCCGTTATCAGGATATCGGACACTTTAGTGAAGCGTTCAAAATTAGAGACATATTCTTTTGGATTTTGGTAAAAATCTTTGCAATCTAAGACCCTCCCATCAATGCGTTTGTTGTAATCCAGTACGTCAATCTGGGTATAAACGGCTTGGGCATATTTCTTAGTCAAGAAATTATCGACCGAGACTTCGGTTATTTTAATGGCGTCCAGAATTTCCTTTATTCCGCTACCTACCTTTCCGGTTCCGGTAATCACGAATTTAATCGGAGGAAAAACGATACGTTTTAATTGCGAAATCAGTTCATCTCTCCCTGAAAGGGTTTCGGCTTTTGGCAGTTTGAACAATTCAAATTTGGTTCCGAAAGCGCGTATTGTATTGTAAGCCCCAACAATTCCGGCATACCTGCCAAAACCAATTAGTCTTCGCCCATTTGCGTCGACAATGGTTTCGTGATCGTACAAACTAATGTTTCTTTCGAGAATGGCTTTCAGCAGTTCCCTGTTATAGGGCTGCTTTTTTATCGTGTGCGAAAAAAAGAAATAAGACTTGTTTGGAATCAAATTTTCCACGGGAACTTCTTTCACCCCAAATAAAACATCGCAGTCGCTGATATCTTCTGCAATCTCGATTCCCGCCTTGCCGTATTGCTCGTCCGTGAAAATTCTGATGTCAGAACTTTCAACTTTTATGACAGTTTCCGGATAGCGTTGCTTTAATTCAACTAACGCATTGGGTGAGAAAACTACTCTTCTGTCCGGCGGACTCTTTCTTTCTTTTAAAATTCCGAATTTCATATCTTAAGTAATACTTATGTTTTTATTATAACTTTATTGTGTCGTATTGTTACAAATATAACAATATAAACTGGATTAAATTTCTATTTATAAAAAATTTTAAACTCCAAAAACTATTAAAAGCTGATGCCCAAAATGATAGAAACATTTGATTCCGCAGCCTTTAATAAAATACTGTTAAGGTTTAAAAAAAACACCTGACAAAAGAGTTTGATTCTATATATTTGCTCATCTAGAGCCACAAAAATGAATTTTATAAAAAAAGCAAATATACTACAAATACTCGCGATGTCATTGGTTTTGGGCTCTTGCAAACAAAAGAATGCCCCAGAGGCGGTTTCCCTCAAAAAGGAAGCCATTGAGGAAGCCGTTGTCATAAAACCGGGTCCAAAACTTACCGAAGAGTACATTGACGCCAAAAAAAAATCAATAGCCTATTTTTACGATAAGAACTGGACTCGAAAAAGTGCCAATGGCGGATTTCTGGTGGCACAAAACGGACAGATTATTTTCGAAAAATACGATGGCTACGCCAACTATAAAGCAAAATCCCAGATGAAGAGTACCACTCCGCTTCACATAGCGTCGGTGAGTAAGGTGATTACCGCCACGGCGGTGCTAAAGTTAGTCAGTGCCAAGAAACTGTATTTGGAGCAAAAAGTGAATACCATTTTGAAAGAATTTCCGTATCCGGACGTAACCATAAGAACCTTATTGAACCATAGAACCGGCATGCGTAATTATGCCTATTTTACCGAAAAAAAAGGCATTTGGGACAGGCACAAGATCTTAAGCAATCAGGACATCCTGACCATTATGGCCACTAAGGGTATTGATTTGGAATTCAAAACGAACACCCGGTTCAGTTACTGCAATACTAATTATGCCATATTGGCACTAGTGATAGAGAAGATTACCGGTATGTCTTACAAGGATGCCATGGAAAAAATCATTTTCAAGCCATTGGGGATGAAAAACACCTATGTGTTCGACTATGAGAAAGACAAGAAGACCGCAACACCGTCCTACAGGGGCAATTTTTCACTGGTCAATATGGATTACTTGGACGCCATCTATGGGGATAAGAACATCTATTCGACACCTAGGGATTTATTGAAGTTTGATGATGGCCGTAATTCGCCTAATTTCCTGGACCCAAAATTGTTGAAGCAAGCCCATATCGGCTATAGCAATGAGCACAAGGGAACAAAAAATTATGGTCTTGGAATACGCATGGTAAACTGGGACTCTGGAAAGAATTTTTATTTTCATAATGGTTGGTGGCATGGAAATACCTCAGCCTATATTACTATGCCTGACGAGAGAGTTACCATAATCGCGTTGTCAAACAGGATGGACCGAAGAACCTACAAAGTAAAAAATTTGGCAAGGTTGTTTGGTGAATATCCGTTCAAATTGGCTGATGAATAAAAAAAGGAATGATTTTTGGAGATATATTGCCAATGCAAATAGGGCTATTTCCGTTAAAAAGAAATACCTTTGCAGACTCAAATTAATCCTTTGAACGATAATAAAGGGGTCGACTGGTTTTGACAGCAAGTCGAATTGAAAAGTAAGCACGTGGAGAACTGGGACAATTCTCGTTAATAAAAGGTTCCAAAACACATACACGGCGAAGGAAACTACGCTCTTGCTGCATAATCTGAATCATAGTAAGATTAGCCTAGTTCCTATTAGATAGGAAAGCAGGATTTACCTCGAAAGCTTTGGTTTATAGCGGTCGATAAAGGTGAATCGTAAATTTAAACCTAGATTTCCATAAGCTTCGGGTGGACTTCGAAATAAAGAAGATAAGTATTGAGTGGCTGTTTCTGGCCTTGCTCACTATCGAAAACTCAATCAGGAAATAAACGTGTAGAAAGCCTTTTAGTTGCTTGTTTGGACCCGAGTTCGATTCTCGGCGACTCCACTAGACGGGATGATTGTAAAATCATCCCGTTTTTTTTCATAAATAAGACGCTCTTTCTCCCTCATCAACAAAGAGTTATGAGTATAAACACCCCTCATTGTGGGTGTTCAATAGATACACTCTTGATAGTATTAATTGTTATCGAACAGCATGCTTATAAATTCTCTTTTTAGGATGATTTAGTATAGACAGAAGCTGTGTTGGTAAGTAAATCCGTTTTTCTTTGCAAGATATTGCATACGCCCCCCATCTTTCCAAAGGAAAACATTTGTAGCAGATTATCAATTTTGTCCAGTTAGCTCAAATGCCACAAAATCAGGAATGTTTAATATATTTGCTTGAATTACAGTTTTATATTGATCAAATTGATAATGGCAGCAAATCAACAGCATTAGTGTACCCTACTTTTTTACCAGCGATTGCGGACACTTGGAGTGAATTTAATAAAGTGTTTAACTGGAATGTGCAAAAGGAACACAAACAGAAAACTTGGTTTTAAGAAATTTACAATCTGATGTCAGGAAATAAGCCTTGGCACGCCTAAATAGTGTAATTCTAAAAAATGTCAATGAAAATGCTTTTATATTTAAGCTGTTTCCTTTTTTCTATAATGGTGTCTGCGCAAAGTAGCATTCCACAAGTGTTGAAAAAACTAAGGAACAGTTCCATACATTAAAGTGGAGGAAATAAAAAAAAATACTGTTTTCCTTGATGCTCGTGAACTGAAAGAATTCAATGTGAGTCATGTTGAAAATGCCATAAATGTTGGATTTGAAAACAAAGATATGGAGCATTTATCTAAAAAATGGGACAAAAGTATATGAAAAATAACGCATTATTAATTTTTACCCGAAATCCGGAATTGGGAAAAGTAAAAACCCGATTAGCCAAAACTATTGGTGATGAAAAAGCATTGGAAATTTACAAGGATTTGCTCCTTCATACAATGAAAGTAACTAAAAATTTAGATTGCGACAAATTTGTCTTTTACGATAAAACGATAGAAAACAATGACTCATGGACCGGCATTTTATATAAAAAAAGAATTCAATCGGGAGCTGATTTAGGAGCTCGAATGCAAGATGCTTTTCAGCAATTATTTGAATTGGGGTATCAGAATTGCATCATCGTTGGGAGCGACCTGTTCGATTTACAGGAATATCACATCAATAAAGCCTTCAATAAATTAAAGTTTAATGATGCTGTGATTGGTCCGGCAGAAGATGGTGGTTATTACCTTTTAGGATTAAAAAAAGTGATTCCTTCTCTTTTTTTAAACAAAAACTGGGGAACTGCTGCTGTTCTACCGGATACTTTGAAAGATTTAGCAAATTACAAAATTGAATTTACAGAAACCTTAAATGATATTGATACCTTCGAAGATTTAGAAAAAAGCAGCTATTATAAAACCTTAAAAATGCAACTGAGATAATGGATAAATACATCGATATTATTTTAAATTCTTACGGCGGTTATTTCAATTACTTGAAAAATGAAATTATTTTTCCCAATTGGAATAATTATTTTTACGGATTATTAGTCATTTCTTTGGTCGTTTGGCTGTTAGAAATTGTTTTTCCTTGGCGAAAGAATCAACCCATTTTTAGAAAGGATTTCTGGCTGGATTTGTTCTATTTGTACTTCAATTTTTTCCTGCTAAATCTGGTCCTCCTCATTGCTTTATCTAATGTAACGCAACAGGCTATAAATGATTTTGCAGCTGTTTTCGGTTTACAACTAACGTCGATCAAGCTGTTTTCTATTTCAGAATTGCCAAAACCAGTCTCCTTATCACTGTTCTTTTTGATAGCCGATTTTATTCAATGGAATACGCACCGATTATTGCACAGTATCCCTTTTTTATGGAAAATACATAAAACACACCATTCCATAAAAGAAATGGGGTTTACGGCACATTTTCGCTACAACTGGATGGAACCCATTATTTATAAAACAATTCTTTACATTCCAATTATTTTAATTGGTGGTTTTGATCTTCAGGATGTATTTATAGTTCATTTTGTCTCTATTGCGATTGGACATTTGAACCACGCTAATTTGGGTTGGGATTACGGTTACTTAAAATATATTTTCAACAACCCAAAAATGCACATTTGGCATCACAGTAAAGAAATGCCAAACAGATACGGAGTGAATTTCGGAATTTCATTAAGCCTTTGGGATTATCTCTTCAAAACCAATTATATTCCAACCGATGGCAGAGATATTGAACTTGGTTTTGAGGATGAAAATCAATTTCCTGGTTCATTCCTCCAACAAGAACTGTATCCTTTCAAAAAATAATATGTCAGGTTTAGCGATAAAATCCGACTGTTTGATAAACAATTTTAAATTAGTGTAAAATGAAATCGAAGACTCACAAAAACAAGGAAAAAACGATACTAAATAGCGGTAAAAACACCTTTTGATCCTTTTGATGCTTCCTTTGATTTCTTGTACCAAATCGACTAAAGATTTCAAGAAAAAAGGTTCCGTAATTGATTTTTTTGAATGTAAATTTTCATCAAATTGAACATTAATAGAACTAAATACTAAAGAGAATACAATGAAAAAATTACTCGCTACTGTCCTACTGTCCGCAGTTGCTTTTGTGGGCTGCAAATCAACAACTGAAAAAGAAGATTTTACGGAAAAAATCGAACTGGCGCATCAAAAGCAGCGATTCCTTTCAAAGGAAGCCATTCAATTCAATATCAAATTAGAATTTGGAGGAAAAGAAAGACTAAATGCTAAAATGACCGTGCTCACGAATTCAACCAAGGGCGTATTAGAATTTAAAAACAAATCGAAAATCATTTTTGACCAAGATAAAGTTTTCTATTCAGCTGCTATTCCTAACGAGGAATCCGTTCGTTTTGATGCCTTTACCTGGGAGTACTTTTTTCTTTTCCCTTTTAAACTTAGCGATCCCGGTACAAAATGGAATCCTTATGAAAATATAGAAAGTGATAATAATGATTATACGACTCAAAAATTAACTTTTGAATCTGGAACTGGTGACGCACCAGATGATTGGTATGTTGTTTATGCTAAAAAATCTGATAATCTAATTGAAAAAGCAGCTTACATTGTTACCGTAAAAGGAAATAAAGAAGAAGCCGAAAAGAACCCTCATGCCATCCAATATTTAGAGTATACCGATGTAGACGGTGTTCCAATTGCTACAAAATGGTTGTTTTGGGAATGGAAAAACGGAGAAGGCCTTACGAAAAAAATTGGAAAGGCAACCTTATCTGATATCCAATTCGTTTCAGTTGACAATGACACTTTTAGACCGGATGCTGGTTTTAAAACTAAATGAGAATATTTCGTAGTGATCGTCAATCGCTTATTATTTTAACTCAGCAGTCAGGTTTTCTTTTTTTTCGACTACACTGGCACCAAATTACATTCGTATGGAAAACATAGTCATCATTGGTAACGGAATTTCAGGTACTACGCTTGCACGCCACATCCGCAAAAAATCGAATTCGAAAATCATCATCATTTCTTCGGAAGCTGAATTTTTCTTCTCCAGAACTGCTTTGATGTATGTTTTTATGGGACATATGAAATTTGAACATACGCAACCCTATGAAAACGATTTTTGGAAGAAAAACAATATCGAATTAATTCACAAAAGTGTAACTGAAGTTTTCCCAAAAGAAAGAGCACTATTGCTGTCCGACAATTCAACCATTAGGTTTGATAAATTAGTGATTGCAACAGGTTCAAAACCTAATAAATTTGATTGGCCTGGTCAGGACTTAAATGGAGTTACCGGTTTGTATAGCAAACAAGATTTAGACCATTTAGAAAAATGGGCTCCAACAACTGAAAGAGCCGTTATTATTGGTGGCGGCTTAATTGGAATTGAACTGGCCGAAATGCTTCGTTCACGTAACATCGAAGTTACTTTTTTAGTTAGAGAAAATAGTTTTTGGAATGGTATTTTACCTGAAGGAGAAAGTCAAATGATTAATCGTCATATTTTAGAACATCATATAGATTTACGTTTAAATACTAACTTGACAGCAATACTTTCTGATGAAAATGGTAATGCAAAAGCCATAGTAACCGACAAAAACGAAACCATTGCATGTCAAATCGTAGGTCTAACAGCCGGTGTTTCTCCAAATATCGATTTTCTCAAAAATTCTGGAATTGAATTAGGTCGTGGCGTAAAAGTCAATCGCTTTTTAGAAACCAATATCAAAGACATTTTCGCCATTGGTGATTGTGCAGAACAACACGAAGGCATTGGCTTACGACGCCCAATTGAAGCGGTTTGGTATACAGGCAGGATGATGGGGGAAGCACTCGCTCAAACACTGACCGGAAATCCAACACAATACAATCCTGGCCATTGGTTCAACTCCGCTAAATTCTTGGACATCGAATACCAAACCTACGGTTGGGTCTGGGCAAAACCGAAAGACTACGAAGCGCAATTTTATTGGGAACATCAGTCGGGTAAAAAAGCCATTCGCATTTCGTTTCACAAGGAAACAAGGGTATTTTTAGGCATTAATACTTTTGGAATCCGAATGCGCCACGAGTTTTTTGACAAAATACTTACGGATAATCAAACCGTAGATTATGTCATTCATCATTTGGCGCAAGCCAATTTCGATCCGGAATTTTTTACGGCTCACGAAAAAGAAATTCAAGAACAATTTATAACCCAATTCGCAGGGTTCCAAAAAATACGATCATGAGCAAATCAATAAAAAATATTTCTATTGCATCACATCAAAATAATGGTCTAAGCAGCGTTCAAAAGCTAGGTTTAGCATTGGGGTTTATCGGGCTTTTTATTTTGTTGCTCGCTTTATTCAATGTTGCGTTTCCCAACAAAACACTTTGGCTGAGCATTTCAATAGTGGCCATTTTGGGTGGCATTGTTTTTTATGCCAACGCTACCTATTTAAATAGACCAGAAGGCATCAGTAACAATGGACTTTTTCATCAATCGTTGACTAACAGAGGAACAATTGCTTGGGTTATTGGTATTGTATTGACTTTGTTTTATGTCGTTCTATATTGGTTTCCAAAATATTTAGGGCTTGGAGAGGATGGCGCTACTAACTCTGGAATTATTGCTTTTTTTGACCCTTTGAGCTTGTTTTTGAACGGAAAACCAGCCAGCCAGTGGTTTGTGTACGGAACATTGTACACTATGGCCATCCTGGGCCTTGGGTACAAATTCATTCTGAAATACCGCCACAATAAATATCAATTGGTACGAACCATATCGGTGATGTTCTTTCAATTGGGTTTTGCGTTTCTTATTCCCGAAATTCTTGAAAAACTGAATCCAGACAAAGCTTATTTTGCCAAAGACCTTAAAAACATGTGGCCCCTGAACTATTATTTCTTCAATGAATGGCATTTAAAAAACATGCTTGAAGGTGGCAACTTGGGAATGTTTATGCTGGTATTTGGGATTGCAATGATATTCATCATTTCACCAATTTTGACCTATTTCTATGGCAAACGCTGGTATTGCTCTTGGGTTTGCGGATGCGGCGGATTGGCTGAAACCGCTGGCGATAGTTTCCGTCATTTGTCTAATTCCACACAAAAAGTTTGGAAATTAGAGCGTTGGATGATCCACTCGGTTTTAGTGTTTTCATTCGTGATGACCATCGCCGTGCTATTTACATTTTTGTCTAATAATCCAGAAATGAGCTTTATCACTAAAGACCAATTCATATATGGCATTGTGGCTTTTTTAATAGTATTTACGGGAGTTTTATATGTTTTCAAACGCAACGATTTAGATGCTGATGCTAAATTTACGATGCTTTCCTTGGTTTCAATAATCGTTATTTCAATCCTGATTAATTTCTTTTCGGGAAATCAAAATATCCTTTTTATCGACAGTAATTCACTTCGTGAATGGTATGGTTTTGCCATTGGTGCCGCTTTCAGTGGTTTCATTGGTGTGGGTTTTTATCCATTATTGGGAAACCGGGTTTGGTGTCGTTTTGGTTGTCCAATGGCGGCAATTCTAGGATTGCAACAACGTTTGTTCTCTAAATTCCGAATTACGACCAATGGTGGCCAATGTATTTCCTGCGGCAATTGCACCACACATTGCGAAATGGGAATAGATGTTCGCAGTTATGCTCAAAAAGGCGAAAATATAGTTCGCTCTTCTTGCGTGGGTTGTGGTATTTGTTCAGCTGTTTGCCCTCGTGGCGTTTTGAAATTAGAAAATGACACTCCTGCCGGAAGAATAAACTCGAATGAAATTTTATTGGGGAATGATGTGAATTTGATGGAATTATTAAATAATAAAAAGTAAATGGCAATTATTAAAGTAATCATTCCCGCTTATAATGAAGAAAAAGCGATTGGGCATGTAATAGCGGCAATTCCTAAGATTGTTAATGAAATAATTGTTATCAGCAACAATTCTACCGATAACACAAAAGCAATCGCAATAAATGCCGGAGCGACAGTACTTTCTGAAAATAAGATGGGTTATGGTTATGCTTGCCTCAAAGGATTAGGACATATTGCTTCACAAGAAATAAAACCTGACATAATCGTCTTTCTTGATGGCGATTATTCTGATTTTCCGGAAGAATTAACGCAATTGGTCACTCCTATTATCGATGAAAACATTGATTTTGTAATTGGCTCCAGAGTTTCTACTCTTCGAGAAAAAGGCTCCATGACACCGCAGCAAGTTTTTGGAAATTGGCTGGCCTGCTTCTTGATGAATCTGTTTTTTGACGCAAAATTCACTGATTTGGGCCCTTTTAGGGCCATAAAATATCAAACTCTTTTGGATCTACAAATGCAAGACAAAACGTACGGCTGGACAGTTGAAATGCAATTGAAAATTCTAAAACAGAATTTTACCTATGTCGAAATTCCCGTTCGTTACAAAAATAGAATCGGCGTTTCAAAAGTTTCAGGAACATTAAAAGGAACTATAATGGCCGGAATAAAAATAATAAGTTGGATTTTTAAATATACTTTTAAATAAAATGTTGCTACTTTCTTACCTAATTCTCTTCGTATTCAGCTTCGCCATTCTGGTCATTTTTGTCTACGGATTAGCGCAATTAAACTTACTCATCAATTATTTAAAAAGTAAAAAACAAATTGACCATTCTGAAAAATTTGATTTTACAAATCCCTCCGAAATTCCGTTTGTGACCATCCAATTACCCATTTTTAATGAGAAATATGTGGTGGAACGATTGCTCAACGCCATTGCAAAACTGGAGTATCCAAATGAAAAACTGGAAATTCAGGTCCTCGATGACAGCAACGATGATAGTGCTGGTATAACAAAACAAATAGTTGCGGAGCTGTCCCAAAACGGCTTAAATATAAAGTACCTCAGTCGAGCCGGTCGAACTGGCTTTAAAGCCGGGGCCTTAAAAGAAGGCTTAGTCCTTGCAAAAGGGGCGTTTATTGCTATTTTTGATGCCGATTTCGTGCCGCAAAAAGACTGGCTTCTGCAGACTATCCCCTATTTTAAGGATAAAAAAATTGGCGTGGTGCAAACCCGTTGGGGACATTTGAATAGAGATTACTCTTTATTAACAAAAATACAAGCATTTGCCCTTGATGCTCATTTTACATTGGAACAAGTCGGACGCAATTCACAAACCCATTTTATCAACTTTAACGGAACGGCTGGAGTTTGGCGAAAAGAATGCATTATCGATGCCGGAAATTGGGAAAGTGATACGCTAACTGAAGATTTGGATTTAAGTTACCGCGCCCAATTAAAAAAATGGAAATTCAAGTATTTAGAACATATCGTAACGCCTGCTGAACTACCGGCAATCATAAGTGCCGCGCGTTCGCAACAATTCCGATGGAACAAAGGGGGCGCAGAAAATCTCAGGAAAATGTTTTTTAGAATCCTAAAAGCCAAGACAATGACTCGAAAAAACAAGATCCACGGTATTTTGCATCTTATGAATAGTTCGTTATTCCTTGCTGTTTTTATCATGGCTTTATTGAGCGTTCCCGTCTTATACATCAAATCGAACTATGCAGCGCTTCAAACTTTTTTTGATGCCATGTTGTTTTTTTTCATTACAACCGTAATTTTTTTCTTCTACTATTGGATAGCGTTCAAAAACACACAAGGAAATGATTTTTTTAAATTTACTAAGTCCTTTCTAACTTTTTATGTCATTGCCTTGGGCTTTTCGTTTAATAATACGATAGCCGTTTTAGAAGGCTTATGGGGCAAAAAAACTGACTTTATCAGAACTCCAAAACTAAATATCGAGGATCAAAAAGACCATTGGAAAGAAAATAAATACATTACGAAAAAAATCTCCAAAAAAGTAATCGCCGAAGGAATTTTGTCCGGCTATTTTCTATTCGGGATTTATAGTAGTTTTACGCTCAACGATTACAGTTTATTGCTATTGCATTTGATGCTTTTTTGTGGCTTCGGCTTTGTATTCCTAAAATCTATTGCTGATTCCAGATGAGTTTCACCCTTTCAAATACTACAAAAGCCTCTTTTTTTCTAATCGTCAGCATTCTGGTTTATGGCTATATTGCTTATGGACTGCAGCGAACCGAGTTTGTTTCTTTAGCTATTTCGTACAGTTTTTTATTTCTTTTGGCGTACCAAATTACCCAATTGCAAAAGAATAATTTGCCTTTTCTAATTGGCGCTGCATTGCTGCTCCGATTGACTTTTATTGTGGCTTTGCCCAATTTATCACAGGACTACTTCCGATTTATTTGGGACGGAAGGTTGATTTTGGAAGGATTGAATCCGTACTTGCATTTGCCCAAAGATTTGATTTTGAACCCAAAATTTACACTCGCCCAAGCGCAAGAGTTAATCAACGGCATGGGGAATTTAAGTGCTTCCCATTACTCCAATTATCCACCTTCCAATCAGTTACTATTTACAGTTGCAGGATTTTTGAGTAAGCATTCCATTATGGGTGCGGCCATTATTTTCAGAATAATAATTATTGCTGCCGATTTTGGCACACTTTATTTTGGAAGCAAATTAATGGAACGATTAGGATTAGAGAAACACCGCATTTTTTGGTATCTGCTCAATCCATTGGTAATTATTGAACTTACTGGGAACCTTCATTTTGAGGGCGTAATGGGTTTCTTTTTTGTTTGGAGCATGTACTTGCTGCATCAAAATAAGTTAAAAACAGCGGCCTTGTTATTAGCCATCTCCATTTCAACCAAATTGCTGCCTTTATTGTTGTTGCCGCTGTTTTTCCAGAAACTGGGTTGGAAAAAAAGTGCTTTATTTTACGGAATTGTTATTGGGATAAATGTATTCCTGTTCTTGCCTTTCTTATCTCCCGAACTCATCGAAAATTATTCCAAAACTATTGGTTTGTGGTTTACTAATTTTGAGTTCAATGCCAGTATTTATTATCTTATTAGAGAAATTGGCTTTTGGATTACAGGATATAATGTGATACAAATAACAGGCAGAATTATGCCGGTACTAATCATTGCTTGCATTATTCTTCAAGCACTTAAAGGGAATAACAAGACCGCGCTAGATTTGTTCCAAAGTTTTCTACTCGTTTTAAGTGTCTATTTTTTTACTTCCACAACCGTTCATCCATGGTATGTTATTAACCTTGTTTTGATGACTATTTTCACAAAATTCAAGTATCCAATAGTTTGGAGTTTGACGGCCATTTTAAGTTACAGCGCCTACTCAAATCCAGTATTCAAAGAGAACTTTTGGTTAATTGGTTTTGAATATGCTGTTGTACTTCTCTTCCTGCTATTTGAAAACAAGCCATTTTTGTGGTCTAAAAAAAAGGTATCTTTGGAATTATAAAAAAACGGCAACAACTATTTATGGAAGTTATCAATGAAAATTCTAAAACCGTTCTCGAAAAATGGGTCCATCAATTTGGAGACGAACTTTTTTCATGGGCATTATACAAAACCTCTTCAAAGGAAACTGCCGAAGATTTGGTACAGGAAACTTTTTTGGCCGCGTTCCATAAACTGGATACTTTTCAAGGGAAAAGCCAGCCTAAAACCTGGTTGTTCGCCATTCTAAACCATAAAGTGATCGACTATTATCGATTGAGTGCAAAAACCACGAAACAAACATTCCATTTAACCGAAAATAGCGGCTATGAACTTTCCGATGGATTATTCGACGAAACCGAAAACTGGAAGAGAAACGAAATCAATCCTGTATGGGATCAGGAAGAAGAGTTACTGGACAATCCTGAATTCAATAATGTGATGCAAGACTGCATGGAAGATTTGCCTCAAAAATGGAAATATGCCGTAACTTCCAAATACTTAACCGATAAAAATGCGGACGAAATTTGTCAGGAATTAGAAATAACCGTGTCTAATTATTGGCAGATTGTTCATAGAGCTAAACTACTCTTGAAAAAATGTTTAGAAATGAAATGGGTATAGTTATTTTAATACAAACACCAATGCGAAAAATAATGAATATGATGGTAAACTCTTGTAAGAAAACAACAGAGTTGATAGACAAACAGCTATTTACGCCATTAACCGCAAAAGAAAAAATGCAATTACAAGTTCACAAAACGATGTGCAAAACATGTGGTGCCTACGAACACCAATCCAAAATAATTGATAGTATCATTGGTAAATGGTTTACCGTTAGTTCAAAAGTAAACGTAAAATTACCAGAAGATAAAAAAATAAAAATTATTGACGAAATAAAAAAAGCATGATTTCTTTTGTTTTTCATGTCTTGAAATAAGAAATCGGTTATTGTTTTGCACGTATTATTTAACGTTGAAAGTCATTCCTGCAGGAAATTAAATAATCCAAAAAGTGTTTCGGCTTTTGAATTTACCCCCATCTCCTATTTTGACGTCACTGTTTATACTATGTCATCCATTAAAACTCCATTTTGAAAATCCAGAAACAATTCTTGTTCCTCTTCTGATTTATATCCGTTTTCGCTAGCTCCGGATAGTTCCGCTTGTAAGACCTTGATTTCTCCAGAAAACCAATCAGCAAAAACCTCTTTCTTCTCCGGAAATAGGTCTTCAACACCCACTTTCTTCCCCTCTTCTGTGGAAGCGATCAATTCAATAAGGTAAAGCTTCTCACCTTTTAGCTTCCATGTCCCATAATACCCTCTCCAACAATTTGAGGAATGCACATGAAATGCCGGCTCATCTTTCATGTTCAGTAAATACTGTTCTAACGGCTCTTCGGACATTTCATACCGCTCATTTTTATATATTAGTTGTTCTTTTGCTTGCATTGTCATAGCTTTATTTTTTATTTCCACGGTCATTTACGATTCTAAAAACAACGAATAAAATGCGCATTAATAGATGTATAGTACTTAAGCACAAACATCGAGCATTAATTTTTAGCTACATTACGGTTTTCCGTAAAGGGGTCTAATTTTATCGCCAACGTGTACGAAATCGAATTTCACCTTGGATCATAGATAACTTTTAAAATGCGCAGTGCTTGATGCCTTTAATCAAAAAAAATCGCAACCACTTATATGAGCGATTACGATTTTCGTTGTCTTTTTCGTGATTTTACAAGTAAAATCCGATGAAAATTACTTCTTACGATCCATTCATTTGCATTTTATCTTTACCTTATCGAAAGCGCTGTACCCCAATTCACTCGCTTTATTCAAATCGATACAGCCGCTATCATTTTGACCCAATTTGATTTTAGTGTTTCCTCTGTTGTAATAAGCATAACTATCAGTGGGATCTATCGAAATTGCTTTAGTAAAATCTGCTATTGCCCCAACATAATCCTTTAATTCACCTCTGGCAATACCTTTATTCAGATATGCATCAGCAATGGTTGGGTCAATTTCGATAACTCTTGTGAAGTCCGCAATGGCACCTGCATAATCGTGTATGCTATTTTTAGCATTAGCTCTCTTGTAATAGGCGTCAACATATCCGGGATTAATTTCAATCGACTTTGTATAGTCAGCGGATGCTCCGTCGTAATCGTGCAATTCCCCCTTGGTAAACCCTCGTTGAAAATAGGCATCACTGTAATATGGGTCTATTTCAATGGCTTTACTGTAGTCTGCCAATGCGCCTTTGTGGTCCAGTAATTTACTTTTCATATTACCACTGTTGAAAAACGAAACAGCTTTGGCGGCATCGAATGCAATGGTATTCACATTGTTCGCCATTGCTTGATTTCTATTTAGAAACTTTTTCCTAACGACACCTCCATCATAATGTTTGTCGACATAATCGGGATCAATTTCAATTGCTTTATTGTAATCTGCCAATGCCCCACTTTTGTCGTTTAATTCCCCTTTGGTAAACCCCCGCTGGAAGTAAGCGTCACTATAATTGGGATTCAATTCTATAGCTTTAGTATAATCAGCCAGAGCGCCATTGTGGTCATTTGATTTGCTTTTCTTATTTGCACTACTGAAAAATTCTTCCGCAGTTTGGCAATGAGAACTAATGCCAAAAAACAGGAAGAACAGAATAATCATTTTTTGCATTTTATTATCTTTTAAATTAATTGTAAAGTGGTATTGAAGTTTAGCTTTTATTTTTGTGTTAGCCAAAAGATGGGCAATCCTTTTCATGCTGGCATACAATAAATTCGTGACTTCTTTTAATCAATAAAATAAAAATTACAAAATTCGCTTATTTTGAAATGTTTTTTTATGTGAGGCTAACATATGAATTATTTCTTAAAAAATTGTTAACTAGATCACTATTTTGCGCAATAAGAAATGATTAGACGCTAGATAGGAGTCCGACAGCTGTTGCTACATTAGTTTTTTAGTAACTCATCTAATTTTGGCCTAAACGAATCACTATTCCAATCTGCAGGGCCAATCTTAGCCGCCACCACATTTTTATGTTGATCGATCAGGTAGGTTATGGGTATTGTTGAAGATTCCATTTCTACGGTTGGATTGGAAGAAGGCATTCGCTTTTCTGAAAGGGTCAATTGTCACAATAACGGTTTTTTATTAATGCTCCTTTAATCATTTATTACGAACTCAATTCACAGTTCTATAAATTATGTATTTTTACCAACCAATATCCGAATAATCACGTGAAAAACAAACTACTCAATATCCCTCCAGTACCCGCTGTCCTCTTTGCAATCATTAGTGTACAGTCTGGCGCAGCCATAGCAAAAGGGCTATTTCCGGCTATAGGTGCCGCCGGGACCGCATCTTTGCGAATTGGCATTTCTGCAGTAATATTACTAGCCGTTTACAGGCCAAATCTGCTCAAGATCGCCGTTCCGCAATGGAAATTTGTTATTCCCTACGGCTTGTCTTTGGGTGCGATGAATCTGATTTTTTACCTTGCAATAGAGCGTATACCCCTTGGATTAGCCGTTACCCTCGAATTTATAGGTCCTCTGTTAGTGGCGGTTTGGGGCTCAAAACGATTGATAGATTTTGTTTGGATACTTCTTGCAGCGGCAGGCATTGTTCTGATTGCTCCGTGGTCAAATAATGGAATAGATATTTTAGGTATGCTGCTGGCTCTTTTGGCCGGTGGCTTTTGGGCTGCCTATATCGTGTTGGGAGGAAAAATATCAAAAATAATGAAAGGTGGGGATGCCGTCGCAACCGGAATGCTCTTTGCCACTATTTTGATTGTGCCCATTGGAATTCTGGGAAACGGACTCGATAGTCTAACGCCCACCTACTTTTCGCTGGGAATCGCTCTTGCTCTTTTGTCAAGTGCCATTCCTTTTACACTGGAAATGAAAGCTCTTGGACAGCTTCCCGCCCGCACATTCAGCATTCTAATGAGTTTGGAACCGGCAGCCGCTTCTGTTTGTGCACTTATATTTCTGCAGGAGTACCTTACTTTCAATGAGATTCTTGCCGTTATTTTAGTGGTGATCGCGTCGGCGGGATCTACGATGACTTCTAAGGCATAACCAAATCTATTGTGTCGGAAATCAATTTTCACAAAACGACAATTTTAGTTTAAATGGTAAAATTTATTGATCAAATAACGCAGCAGCAGGAATAATAAACCGGCTACGACTGCAAACGAAAGTGCAAAACTAATCAGATTGACCACAATGTTGGGAATAAACTTCAATCTCGGATGGCTATAATAAGGCTCCCGATGCAGTCTTTCGTAAATGCCTTGCTTTGCTATTTTGAGTTTCTTTTTGATAATTCAGTAATTTAAAAGAGGACCAAAAATCATGAGAGTTCGATGGCTTTTCATTTCCCGTTTTGACTACCCTAAATTAAGCAATTAATTTAATATAAGTGAGATCTGGAAATAAGAAACAATCAATATAAATTATTCACCATTAATTATTCCAAAACTTATCCTCATTAAATGGGATTTGTGCCATGGCTCTTTCTGCAATTGCCGTAATGGAAAGCGAAGGATTTACCCCCGGATTTGCAGATATCATGGCACCGTCAATAACTAGCATGTTTTTATATCCGAACACCTCATTGTTCTTGTTTATTACCCCCTGCGAAGAGTCTTTACCCATTACGGCCCCTCCTAATACATGAGCGGTCGAGGGAATCCCCGCAATAGATTCGAGCACGAATGAAGTAGGCTGGCCTCCGATTATTTCACTGTATTTTTTAGTGAGCGCAATTGATGCAGGGATATCGGCTGTAGGTTTAACACCCGAGCTTACGGAGGAAGACATGCCGCCGAAAATATTGGTCTTGAATTTCAAAGTGCTGTCTATCGATTGCATGAATAAAAGAACCGTCGTGCTTTTTGACCAACTGTTCACAAAATAGATCTTGAAGTAACTCAGAGGAAATTTAACCGCTTGTTTAGTCATATTGGCAAGACGTGTCACTATATCCTTCCCGTTAGAAAGGGGCAAATGAAGCAACTTCCAAAAACCGGAACCTTCGCCGTAACGTACCATTTCTAAATGGCTGTTTTCATCTGTGTGCAACAGACTACCTATAGCAACTCCCTTTGATAGATTTTTACTTTTATCCAATGTGGAGACACTAATTAGCGTTTCATTATTTGTTCGAATGTTATCGCCTAATGCATCGGATAACAATGGCAGAGACTTCTCTTTGAGTTTGAGCAACAGTTTTACCGTTCCCAATACTCCGCCAGAGAATATGACCCCTTTGGTCGTGAATTCTTTTTTGTTTTTGAAAAAGGAGGTGCTGGACTTCACACTTACCGTATACCCCGTCATTCCCGCATTTTTATCGATAGCTTTCACGTCAAACACTTCATTTTCGGCAAGGATTTCTGCGCCCTTTTTTTGAGCCAAATATAGGTAGTTTTTGTCCAATGTGTTTTTGGCATTATGCCTGCAACCTGTCATGCAGGCTCCACAAAAAACACATCCCGCGCGATCAGGACCATTGCCGCCAAAATAAGGGTCTTTTACGTTTTGCCCTTCCTTTCCGAAGAAGACGGCAACATCGGGGTGTTCAAATTGGTCTTCTCGCCTCAGCTCTTTTGCCAATTCCTTAAGGGCAATATCGCTATCAAATAATTTCGGGTTTCTTGAAGCGCCCAACATCTTAAGCGCTGTTTGGTAAAATGGTTTAAGTTCCGTCTCCCAATCTTCGAGTTCGCTCCAGCTCCCAGATTTGTAAAAATTAGTTTTAGGAATGGGTAAAGTATTGGCGTAGACTAAAGAACCACCGCCAACACCCGTTCCTGATATCACGACAATATGCTTGAAAATGCTCATTTTCATGATGCCAAAAAAACGAAGATAAGGCATCCATAGCCATTTGCCGAGGTTCCAGTTGGTCTTGGCAAAATCTTTGGCAGTATACCATTTCCCTTTTTCAATCACAAGCACCTTGTATCCTTTTTCAGAAAGCCTCAAGGCACTAACGGAACCGCCAAATCCACTCCCAATTATTATGTAGTCAAAATCGTGTAGCATTACTTTCATTTCTATATCGAAAAGTAAACAAATTAATTGAATATGATATGCGTACACAATAAAATTTGACACCATTGCTTCGCTCGCAAAAAAAAAGACCATCCTACATTAAAATAAGCTGGTCTTTTCATAAGGTAATTATACGATTTACATATTCTCCAATTTATAGTAGAACATTTTCGGACTGCCTTCAACACCCGCTTCGGTCATCAATTTTTTCTTTGCTTCAGAGTTGATCGCTGCTTTCGCTTTTTCCATATCAGAAATGGCAAATACCAGAGTCACCATATTAGGATCATCGATGCTTCGCGCCATTCCGCGGTCAATAAGGCCCTCTTCCATTCTTTTGGCCACTCCTTCGGCATCGTAGACTTTGAGCCAGGCGTCAAAATCCTTCACACGGTGTGTCACCATTATGCGGTCTTTAAGGTTGATTTTAGAGTCATCATTTCGAATTACCTCGTAATAAGCGAATTCAGGGCTACCAATCACTCCCGCTTTTTTCATGGCTTCTTTCAGGCTCGGCATTGCGCTAAACTCTTTGGCTTTGGTCACATCATTCATTTTGTCTATGACGATGACGGTATTGCGATCATCCATTCCCCTCCCAATAACGTAATGGCTTATGCCATACGCTTGCCTTACCGAGTCGTGCGCATCGTATCCTTTTCTCCATTTATCGTAATCAGCTACTTTATGCTTAATCACTATTACTTTAAAAGGCTCAAACGCAGCAACCTCAGCGACTGTATCCATAGGCATTCCTTCCTCGGTCTCCATTTTCTCCGTTTTATTCTTTTTACATGATAAAAAAGCAACGGTAAAAACTAATAACAAAACTGGCACTAAAAATTTTTTAACGTTTTTCATACTATTATTATTTATGTTATTTTTTATTGTGTAAATATACTGATAATTAAGCAATTACGTTTTATTTTCGCTTCAAAATTGAACAAACCGCAATCAAAACTTCCTTCAATCTATGCTTTCCCATTTTCTAATCAACAATAGTGTTATATTCGCTTAATAATAGAGCAATTGACATTAATATGTAGGGGTAATCAAAATAATATCTAGAATGAAAAAAAGAATAGTACAATTGTTATTTTTATTACTGCCTTTTTTATGTAATTCTCAAGAATACATCGACCTATTTTCTGTAAATTATGGAAAATCGGAAAAAACCACTTTTGAAGATTCATCAGTTAATACCAACATATCCACATTTCAAACAAATCTTATTTTACCTGTTGTTTTAAATGAAAAATACACGGTTATCTCGGGAATAAATTTCAGCAGTTATAGTTTGCAATTGTTTCCTGATTCCAATAATGATCATTTATATTCAGCAAATTTAAGAGCTGGTCTAGCAGTAAAACATTCCGAACACTGGAGCGGAGTATATCTTTTTCTGCCAAAAGTCGCATCCGATTATATCAATCTGAGCATTGAAGATATATACCTGGGCGGATTGGCTGTATTAAAATATAAAAGAGACGAAAACTTTGGTTATAGCATTGGACTTTATGGCAGTAGCGAAGCTTATGGTATGTCTATGGTTCCAATTATTGGGCTTTATTATCACAGTCCGAATAAACGTTTCGAGATGAATTTCTTTATGCCAAACGATGCCGATATCAACTATAGTTTGACTGATAAAACAAGAATAGGAGTTGATTTTTTGGGTCATGGAAACAGTTACAAACTGACAACGGATAATGTCCGTTCCAATTATGTGGAAAATAATTCGATAGATTTTTCCTCTTACGTGCAACGAAGCGTTTTCGACAAAAAAATTCTTCTACGTCTAAAAGTGGGCTATTCTTTAAACCAGTTTAGAGTATATCCTATAGATCAAAAACTTGATTTACAAATCCTGGCGTTAAAATTTGGTGACAACCGTACCCGATTGTTCGAAGACAAATCAAATACCATTCTTTTAAAAATGGAGGCTATTTATCGTTTTGACCTGAGTAAGGTTAAAAAATAAGCAGTTCTTCTTTATTTTTTTGTCAACAATTTAAACAGGATCCGAATAAAAAAAGCCGTCTGGCAAATACGAGACGGCTTTTTTTAATATAAACTTCAATTATAAAATATAATCGGTATTAATGAAATTTGATTCTTTGCTGTTTAGCAACTCTTGTAAAATGGCATTGTTGTAGTCATTGTCTTTAGAAGCAACGAAGGTTCTGATAGAGAACGAGCGCAACGCATCGTGAATACTCAATGTTCCCACTGCGGAATCTTTTCTTCCGGTAAACGGGAAAACATCCGGTCCTCTTTGGCAAGAACTATTCAAGTTTACCCTGCAAACAAGATTCACTAACGTATCAATAAGCGGTGCTATTGTTTTGATGTCCTTTCCAAATAAACTTACCTGTTGCCCATAATTGGATTCAGCCATATCATTCAATGGTTCTTGAATATCTTTGAAAGAAAGAATCGGAACCACTGGACCAAACTGTTCTTCATGATACAAACGCATTTCTTTATTTATTGGAAACAAAACAGCTGGGAAAATATAATTATCAGAATGTTGCCCACCTTTCTCGTTGATGACTTTAGCTCCCTTACTTACGGCATCGTCAATTAATTCCTGTATGTAAGCCGGCTTGTCTTTTTCTGGCAATGGAGTCAGAAACACTGATTTGTCCCATGGATTTCCAAAAGTCAGCGCATCTACTTTAGCGGCAAAACGCTTGTTGAATTCATCAGCTATTGACTCATGTACATACAACACTTTCAAGGCGGTACAACGTTGTCCATTAAATGATAATGATCCTGCTATACATTCTTGGATAGCCAGATCTAAATCGGCATCCGCAAGGATTATCGCAGGATTTTTCGCCTCTAAACCTAATACCAAACGCAATCTATTTTTATTTGGATGTTGATCTTGCAAAGCAATAGCTGATTTACTGTTTCCAATCAATGCCAATATATCGACCATTCCAGACTTCATCATCGGTGCTGCCACTTCACGGCCTCTACCATACACGATATTGATAGCTCCGGCGGGGAAACTGTTTCTGAATGCTTCCAACAAAGGAGAAATCAACAAAACTCCATGTTTAGCCGGTTTGAAAATTACGGGATTCCCCATAATAAGCGCGGGAATAAGCAACGAAAAAGTTTCGTTTAATGGGTAATTGTAAGGTCCAAGACATAATACAACACCAAGTGGCCCTCTTCGGATCATGGCATTAACGCCTTGCACTTTAGAAAAATGAGCACTTTTAGCATTTAATGCTTTGTAATCTTCAATAGTATCGTTGATATAATCAACCGTTCTGTCAAATTCTTTTTCGGAATCCCCTAATGACTTCCCTATTTCCCACATCAAAAGCTTCACGACCTCTGCTCTGGTAGTTTTCATTTGGCTGACAAAGTTTTCCATGCAACTAATGCGATCCACCACTTTCATGGTTGGCCATAATCCTTGCCCTTTATTGTATGCAGCCGATGCTGCTTCAACAGCTTCCATAGCTTCAGCTTCGCCTAATGATGGAATAGAACCCAAGATTGTAGGCGCATATTCTTCAGTAGATGAAATGGTTGAAAAAACTGGAGTTGTTTGCCCAGTCCATTTTTTTAACTCCCCATTTACTAAATAGGTATCTTGATTTAATAATGTCTTAATCTGAAATTCTTCCGGTATTGTATTCATGTGGTTTTTTGGTTTTTTGGTTCAAATAAAAAATAGGAATTCGCTTCCTACTTTTGTTTTATGGAGAAACGATGTCTCCGTTCCATGCCAAGATTCCTCCTGACAAGTTATAGGCATTTTCAATACCCAACTCATTCATAATTTCGCAGGCTTTAGAACTTCTGGCGCCAGAACGGCAATACACGTAATAGTTTTTGCTCTTATCCAACGCATCAATTGCGGAGACAAAAACTTGCCCCTGATGGATGTCTATATTTATAGCATTGGCGATAATCCCGTCATTATATTCGTCTTCCGTTCTTACGTCGAGTATTACTGCATTTGCGTCTGCTTCAAGCTGAGTGATCCAATCTTCTTGTGTTAAATTCATTTTGCTGTTTTTTGTAAAAATACGATGTTTTTATAAAACAACAATCCGCGCTTTTGTGAATTGAGGATTATTTCGAAGAAAACGTTTTCGTGAATACTTAAAAATCAACAAACTACGAGTTATGCTCTTAAATCGATAAAAAACAGCCCACTAAATCCATAGGGAATAAGGTAAAAACATCTTACGGTTGAATGTCTTCGGAATATAGTATTCTATCCTTTATCCCTTCCAATTTCTTGGCATTTTAGCGTACTTTTACAATACCGAACTTAGATTCCTTAAAACAGGAACAGCTTTTACACAACGATAAAACACTATTTAAAACACATAATAATGCAGGATTCTGACGATTTAAAAAAAATATTCCCCGCGTTTTCGGACGACCTTATACATGAAATTGAAACTAATGCTATTAGACAATCATATAAAGCCGGGGATGTTATTATGCGTACAGGTCAGTATATCAACAACACCATTTTGATATTAAAAGGCCAAATTAAGATCTACCGTGAGGGGGAAAATGGCGGTGAATTTTTAATGTATTATCTGCAGCCGGGCCAAGCCTGTGCCGTTTCGATGATATGCGCAACAAAGAGTCAGACAAGCCAGATTATGGCCAAGGCGGTTGAGGATGTTGATTTAATAATGATTCCCCTTACCTTGATGGAAAAATGGATGATGGAGTACCGCAGCTGGTATGAATTTGTCATTTTTACCTACCGCACTCGATTTGAAGAGGTTTTGGAAGTCATTGACAATATTGCGTTCAGGGCTATGGATGAACGTTTGGAATTTTATCTAAAACGTCATTCGGAGGCCTGCGGTTGCAAAGACTTAAAGTTGTCCCATCAGGAAATCGCAACGGAGCTGAACACCTCTAGGGAGGTTATTTCCCGTTTGCTAAAAAAGATGGAACAACGCGGAATGGTAAAATTGCACCGCAATCAAATTGAACTTTTGACGAAATAATGAGCTAAGTCGTTAAATGTAACTGTTTGCAACTTAAAGGCAAACAGCCTTTGTCCTAGTGCTTTTGTCTGGAATATTTTTTGTGAATTTGATAGCGCCAAGAATTTATTGATTCTGCTCGTTTTTGCTTTTCCTTAGATTGCGGCGTGCATATCAATGATAAAAAATCAAGCCAACTAACCTATACTTATCTTGACAGGCTTTTTAGGGGGCTTACCAAGGAAAGATACCGTTGGCCCCCCCATTTTTCATCCTAGCATGTAAATTCCCCTATAGTTTTTAGTGCGGACTTCTGCGACACCAATGCCGGGATTGTTTACAGGAAATAAACTATCCAGGAAGACAGACCTGGCATAATTAAAATCCAGTTTTGGTTGGTTTGTATTCGTAATTGCGTTTATATTATTGTAAAGGAAACTATATTTAAACAAATCAGTCATGTGACATAAGTCACTGAATTTCAGCGAATAATTTCGTACCATTGTACAAACTATAATTTCCCAATCATGAAAGAACATTTTCAAATATTAATAATTGGTGGCGGTAACGCCGGACTTTCCGTTGCTTCCCAATTACTTCGTAAAAAAAGCAAACTAAACATTGGAATCATTGAACCCTCAGAAAAACATTACTACCAACCCGCTTGGACATTAGTGGGAGCAGGCATTTATGATATTCAAAAAACGGTTCGCCCAGAAAAAGACTATATTCCAAAAAACAGCACTTGGATTATTGATGCAGTGACTCAATTTATGCCTTACGAAAACAAAGTCCTTTGCAAGAGCGGTAAAGAAATAAGCTATGACTATTTGGTTGTGAATCCTGGAATTCAATTGGACTGGGATAAAATAAAAGGGCTCAAAGATACCTTAGGCAAAAATAACGTGAGTAGCAATTACTCGTTTGAATTTGCCCCTAAAACTTGGGAATTTATAGAAAATTTCAAAGGAGGCACTGCTGTATTCACAAATCCATCCACACCCATAAAATGCGGTGGAGCACCCCATAAAATAATGTATTTGGCATGCGATTACTGGCGAAAAAAAGGGATTTTGGACCAATGTGATGTTCATTACATATCTGGGGGAGCAAGTATTTTTGGCGTTCCGGAATACGCTAAAACTTTAGTCGAGACTTTGAAAAAATACAAAATACATACTCATTTTAGCTCAAATGTTACCGCCATTTATGGTGACACGAAAACAATTGAGTATGAAACGAAAGAATCTGACGAAAGTTTAAAACAAAATTTATCCGCTCTCGATGCTTCATGTTATACTATAACTCCTAAGGATGAAAATTCCGAAACCAAAAAAGTAAGCCTGAAATTTGACCTTTGCCATGCCGTTCCGCCACAATCGGCGCCAGATTTCATAAAGGAAAGCCCGCTTGCCGACCCAAAAAA
>NZ_DATBVQ010000011.1:0-22159 GCF_036515215.1 Flavobacterium sp. | reverse complement strand
ATCGTCCTCTTCCATCACAAAAGTAGGAGTGATTCCAAAATTAGTAAAACCATATTTTAAAGGCTCCGTATTTGTATTTGAGTAATTTTTATCGAAAGACCCACCCACATAATCTACTATTATATTCGTTTTTATGGACTCCTCCATTATGTCAAACTGCAAAGAAGGTTTGATGTAAAACCTGTTTTCAGCCGAACCAAACGTATCCGTGAAATGACTAAATTTCATGTTGGCATCGTTAAGAATCCCCTCATTAAAATCAATTTTCCCTCCAAAAGAATAGGTATTATACACATGCTGCGGATCAATTCCGTTTACCAAAAAAGCGCGGTCAGTTGAGGATAAGTTGTCACCAAACCCAGATGGCAAACCGTACCAATTATACACTTGGTTTTTATAACCCAAATCCAGGTTCCAAGACAGTGCATTAGTATTTGCCCCGTAAGTTAAATCGATCGATGTATTATAAAAACGATCATCCAATTCAACATCTTTTATCCCCCCTTGCGAAGAAAGATGGCGAAACATCCCCCCCACATAATCGTTATTCCCCAAATCCTGGTTCACGAACAATTCGGCGTTGAGTGTTCTGAAATTCCCAAATCCCAAGGTCGCATAATTATCATACAAATGGGCCTGTTTCGTTTTATCGACCCCTTCCGCTTTTCCTTTGGAAGGCGTAAAAGTGGAAGCAACCGGGAAAGAGAAAATAGAATAATTAATCTTTTCTTTTTTGGCATTTCCCTCGTCGTCGAGCACAGGGGTTTCTTGCACCTTGAATGCATCAGATAACGTTGGCGTATAAGGCTTAACTACATTGACCACTTCGGACCCAATGTTTTCTTCCTTTTTCTGAGCAAATGAAAACTGGAAGGCAACCAGAAAAAGGGTAATTGTAATTTTATTTTGGAAATTAAATTTCATAGTTTTTTGTTTTATTATAAAAAAGGCATGCAAGATGCTATATACCTTTTCCCTAAATTATCTTATTTGTACTGTTATCTTATTTTTTTAAACTACTTCCCATTCTCCTTGGGCCACAAACTGAGTTTGACCACCTATGTTTATATCAAAAAGGTTCTCCTCTCTTTTCCCATCAAAATATATTTGAGAATTTCTATTGATGTATTCCCCCTGATTGTTTACCATTTTTATTTCAGTTGAGTGATATTTCAATAAAAAAGCTTGCAAACAAGTACTAGCACTTCCTGTCGCTGCATCTTCCATAAGCTGATTGTTTTCTAAACATAACATTCTACTGCTAAGCATTTCATCCTCTAAACTAAAAAAATACAAAGCTTTGTGTTCCGTTTTACATTTTTCTTTAAGCCATTCTTCTGTTTTATCTTTATCTAGTTTCACCGCGTTTAAGGTCTCTTTATCTTTAAGTGGCACCATGATAAAAGCACTTCCAGTGGTTACTTCCTGAACCACAAAACGATTATCAAAATCACTCACCTTCAAATTACTAAAAGTCTCAAAATCCTCCTTTATAAAAATATCTAGGAAATCTGGCTGAGCTGCTTTTAACCAAACCAAATCTTTGGCCTGACGAACCCGAATTTCTCCTATTGGAACTTTTAATTCAATTTCATTAGGCTGATGTTTGAATACTTTATTCATCAACACCCATGAAGTTCCTATTATAGGATGTCCTGCAAATCTCATTTCGTGTGCCGGAGTGAAAATTCTAATTGTTGCTTTATTATCCTCGGCAGCTATTAGTGTAACAAAGGTGCTTTCGGCAAAATTAATTTCGCGTGCTATTTGCTGCATTTGATCCGTCGTTAAATCAGCTGCGTTTAAAAAAACAGCCAGCTGATTTCCAGCATATTTTTTTTCAGTAAATACATCTATAATATAAAAAGGAATAGTCATTTTTAAACAATTTTAAATTCACAACAACCACATTATTCAAGTTGTCTTAAATGTTCCTAATTCGTTATCGATGAATTCGTTTTGGACTCTTCCATTTTAATTGCGTCCAATTCCCTTTTTGCTTCTGAAACAACATCAGGGAAGTCAGTGAAATTTTGAATGACATTATCCAGAATATAAGTCGCTTGAAAACTGTCTTTCAGTCCGTAGAAGTTTTTAGCCATAAGAATCAGTCCCTTCGCTCCAAAATAGCGGTAACTGGAATAATTTTTAGCAAGCTTTTGAACCGCAACATTTGAAGATTCAAATTTCCCATCCTTATTTTTAAAATAAGCGTCATAATACAATGCTTCGGCTGCCAATTCTCCTTTCGCAATAGTAAGAAGTTTAGCGTAACCCGATCTGGCTTTCGCTTCATCCCCCGTTTGCATTGCTGAACGAGCGATGATAATTTGAGCATCACTTTTTACATTATCATCCGTTTTGGCATTATTCAAAACTTTCTCGGCATAGACAACCGAATTGTAATAGTCTTTTTTGTCATAATAACATTTCATCAAATTAGACTGCGCAAACACTTTGTTTTGAGGGAAATCAGCTTCATTTTCTAAACGAAGCAATACAGGAATAGCTTTCGCTTTTTCGTTGTTATCCAATAATACCTGTGACAATCGCACCAAAGACTGCTCCGTGAATTCGCTTCTTGGCTGGTCAATAACGTATTGGTAATTCGAAATGGACTTGTCTTTTTGCCCTTCAGAATAATAGGCTTGCGCCAAATAAAAATTTGCCTGCAATGAATGCATCCCTCTTGGAAAGCTGGAGATGTAAGCATTGAATCCCGAAATGGCTTGCTTAATATTGTTTTGTTCGAATTGTTTTGCTGCTGATTCATAAGAATCGTTGTCCAGTTCCACATCCGTAACCGTAACGAAATCTAAAGTTCGTACCCAGGTAGCATATTCGTCTACCCTGCCTCCATCAACATAAATCAACCTTGCTGTCGAAACCGCTTCCAATGCTTCAGGGGTTTTAGGGAATTCAGCGGCCACTTTCTTGAATTTGTTTAAAGCCTCATTGTTTCTGTCTGAATTGTAATAAATCAAACCTTGTCTTAAAATTGATTTTGCCGTGTAAGAACCGTTCTTATACTCCCCTATTAATCGGTCAAAAGTTTTCAAGGCAAGATCCTGCTGCTTGTTGGCCACATAAGTGTTCGCTAATTCATACATCGCGTCGTCACGGTAACTTGATTTTGGGTACAATTGCAAAAATGAATTCAACTCTTCAATTTTTTTGTCGTTTTTGGCGATAAAGCCATAACATAGCGCTTTTTGATAAAAAGCGTAATCAGCATCGACACCTCTAGATTCGATTACTTTATTGTAAGCTTCCATGGCTGGCCAATATTTTGAAGTTACAAATCGGCAATCTCCCAATCTCAAGTAGGAATCGTTCAATCGCACTTTGTCGTCTTTTACCGCGTCGATCTGATTTTGGAAATAATCTCCAGCTTGATCGTATTCTTTCAATTTGAAATAAGCATATGCAATATTGTAATTGATGTTTATATATTCCGGAGCGTTACGACCGCGGGATGAACCGGCGAATTGCTTATAACTCAATAGGGCGTTTTTGTAATCATCCAGAACGTATTCCGTTTCTGCTTTCCAAAAAGTGGCTCTGGCTGCAAAATCAGCATCTATTTGCCCATCGATTGATTTTTGGAACATGGTTGCTGCCTCTTGGTAATTTCTGTCGGCATACAATTCCAAACCTCTATAAAATGTAACTTTTTGGTACGCAAGCTTGTTTTCTGGGCTTTTGTTTTTTTCCAATAAAACCAATGCTTCCTTATAATTTTTGGAAGATATATACGAATCGATCAATAATTTTTCAATTACGGAACGGCTGGCATTATTCGGGTATTTTTTTATAAAACCCAATAAAACCGCTGGAACAGTCTGGTATGAATTCCCTATTTCATAGCTTAATTTGGCATAATTCAGGCTGGCGTCTTCTTGTATCGCGGTGTCAAACGACATTTCGGATGCATTCTTAAACGCATTCAGAGCTTCTTGCTTTTTGTCCAATTTCAAATAACTTTCCCCTAAATGATAATAGGCATTTTGTGCCACAAAATCTTTACCGTTAATGATTTTGTTGAATTGCGAAATGGCATTTTCAAAATCATTTTGCTTGTAATACGCATATCCCAACTGGTAAAAATCTGTATTATTCCATCTTCCTTTTTTCCCTTTGTAAGCGGCCAAATAAGGAATCGCTTTGTCATATTGCTTTAGATTAAAGTAGCTTTCGCCGATTATTTTATTCAATTCCGACTTTTCAACGGCGGATGACTTAGCCATTGCTTTTTCGCCCAACTCGATTGCCTTTTGAAAATTACCAAGCTTAAAGTTCATGTCTGCCTGATAGTACGAAAGCTTCTCTTTGTATTTTTCTTCTCCTGAAACTTCGTCAAAATATTTTGACGCTTCCTTGTAATCGTCTCCTTCGTAGGCAATAAAACCCAGATAATACTTGGCTTGTGAACCATATTCAGCTGAGTTTACCACTTTGTTAAAGTACGTTGTAGCCTCTTTTTTGTTCTTGGAACTAAAAAAAGCGTAGCCTTTTTGGAAATTAAATTTATCCCTGTCTCTATTGCTCAATTGGCTTTCGTCAACTTTTTCAAACCACTGCAGCGCTTGCGGATAATTCCCCTGATCAAAATAATAGTGCGCCACTTCTATAAATGCTTGGTTGCTCTTGGCGCTCGTAGGATAGTCTGAAATGAATTTTTCCATCAAAATATCGGCGTTAGCACGATTCAGGCGAATGGCGCAAGTGGCATCATAATAAGCACAATCCGATTTCAGTTCGTCATCATTCGTTTCCAATTTTACTTTTTCGAAAATAATTTGGGCAGAGGCATATTGCATATCGTTGAACAACGAAAGCGCCTTATTGAAATCTGCTAAATCATGGGTGTAAATTGCTGATTTTTGTGCTGAAACCGTAAAAGATCTAACAAAAATCAATAAAAAGAAGAGCCAGGAAAATTTACGCATTTTGGTTTTTTTTTAATATTCAAATGTATTATAACTATCGACTATAACGGATTGTGATTCGGTTTTATTATGAACAAATGTTTTAACAAAAAATAAAAAAAATCCTAATTGATAATTGATAATTGACAATTGATAATTACTTTTACCCAATAAACAAACGCAAATATATGTCTCAAGCTGTCCTGTCTTTAAAAAACGCAACCATTTATCAAGAAGATAAAGTTATTTTATCAAACATAGATTTGGAAGTAAACCATGGTGAATTTTTATACATCATTGGAAAAACAGGATCAGGAAAAAGTAGCCTAATGAAAACGCTCTACGCTGATTTGCCTTTGACAGAAGGTGAAGGACATATTGTCGATTATGATTTGGTGACTTTAAAAGAAAACGACATTCCGTTTTTGAGAAGAAAAATTGGCATTGTATTCCAAGATTTCAAATTGTTGCCCGATCGTTCCATCAAAGACAATATGTTATTTGTTTTAAAAGCAACCGGTTGGCTTGATAGGGATGACATGACTCGTAAAATTGACGAAGTTTTGGACAAAGTGGGCATGAAAGAATATGCAAACAAAATGCCGCATCAAATCTCAGGTGGCGAACAACAACGTGTCGCTATCGCTAGAGCCCTTCTAAATGACCCCGAACTCATCCTTGCCGATGAGCCAACGGGAAATCTGGATCCGCAAACGAGTGCCGAAGTTCTTGAGGTATTGAGAAGCATAAACGCCAACGGGAAAACGATCATAATGGCCACTCACGATTACGCTTTATTGATGAAATTCCCTTCAAAGACATTGAAATGTGAAGACTCTAAAATCTTCGAAGTGGTTCAGAGAACGGTGTAATGCTGTCTATTCTTATTCCAATATACAATTACAATGCATATCCATTAGTTCAGGAATTGCACAAACAGTGTTTGGAGTCTGAAATTGATTTTGAAATCGTCTGTATAGACGATGCGTCGAGCCAATTCAAGACGAACAATAATTTGATTTCGCTATTATCCAATTGTTCACTTACTGAATTACCACAAAACATAGGAAGAAGCAAAATCAGGAATTTGCTTGCCACCAAGTCAAATTACGACTGGTTATTGTTCTTGGATTGTGACACCTTTCCTGAAAAAATCAATTATATTTCAAAGTACATTAGTCAAATTAACACCTCCGCAAAAGATGCTTTTTTTGGCGGAATCATATACTCCAGAGACAAACCACAGCAAGACCAATTACTACGTTGGGTTTATGGCCAAAAAAGAGAAGCCATCGCTTTACAGCAACGAATAAAACAGCCGTACAAAACTGCGTTCGTGTCCAATCTCTTAATAAAAAAGACCATTTTTGAAAGGTTTTTATTTGACGAAAAAATTGACGAATATGGTTATGAAGACTATACTTTCGTACAAACCCTGAAATCAAACGGCATTGATATTAAACATATTGAAAATCCTTTGTTGCATTTGAATTTAGATACTTCAGCACTATTTTTGTCTAAAACAATGACCGCGCTTGAAACCCTTTTATCTATTTCCAAAGCAAATCCATCTTTTGAAATCGACAGCAAAATCATGAAAACCCACAAAAACCTGCGTCTTTTAAAAATGGACTTTTTGGTTTCGAAATTGTTTCAAAGGCTTAAATCAAGATTAGAAGAAAATTTAACTTCGAAAAAACCATCCCTATTTATATTTGACAGCTACAAAATTGGCTATTTTTGTTATCTAAACAGTAAATAAATGCCTTTTTTCACGGTCGTCATTCCGCTTTTCAATAAGGAAAAATTCATCGAGGCTACGCTAAAAAGTGTTCTCAATCAAACTTTTGCGGACTTTGAAGTATTACTGATTGATGATGCATCAACAGATAATAGTTTTAGTTTTGCAACATCATTGGCTTATGCCAAAATAAAAACAATCCAGCACGAAAAAAACCAAGGCCTTTCTGCAACAAGGAATACTGGTATAAAAAACGCCGAAGCGAAATTTATCGCTTTTTTAGATGCCGACGACATTTGGGATTCCAATTTCTTGGAGAAGATATTTTCTTTAACCCAAAAATTCCCTGAAGCTAAATTATTCGCTACTAATTATTTAGAAATCTACTCCAATTCAGTGGCACTGCCTCCAAAAACGAATATAAAAAGCGAAAACATAATTCAAAACTTCTTTGAAGCAAGTTTATGCCAACCTATGTATTGTCCGTCAAGTTTATGTGTGGAGAAATCTGTTTTTGAAGAAATCGGGTTTTATAATGAGCAGATAACTTTTGGTGAAGATATCGATTTTAACATTAGAGCTAATCATTCTTTTACATTAGCTTATTCCCCTGACGCGCTCGTTAAGTACACAATGGATTCCGAAAATCAAATTACAAATACACCTATACGAAACAAGGTAATTCCAGATTTTGACAGCTATGAAGTTTTGGCTAAAAACAATGTAAGCTTAAAAAAATATTTGGATTTCCACAGATACATATTCGCAAAAATGTATCGGATTGAGAATGACAAAAAGAGCTATAAAGCATTAAAAAAAGGAATAAATGCTGACCCCATTATTTCGGGATTAAATTACAAACAGCGACTACTACTAAATGTGAGCCCTTCCGTGCTTAAACTTATAAAAAAAACAAAGCGTTTTTTTGTTCAAAAAGGTTTCCGTTTTACAACGTACGGATCGTTTTAATATGGTTTAAATAGTCGTCGTAATCCCGAATATAGTCCTCTTCATCATAAACGGCCGAAGCAATAACCAGGCAAACAGCTCCCGAAGAAAAGTTTTCTAATTCCCTCCAGATATTATTATTAATCAATAGACCAACATTAGGTTTGTTTAGCGTCACTTTGCGCTCAGAAACGTCATCGTTCAACAGCACATCAAAACTTCCTGAAATAGCGATCAACACTTGAACCAGACTCTTATGAGCGTGCCCGCCCCTTTTTGCTGAACTCGGAATATCATATAAATAATATACTCGCTTCATCTCAAAAGGCATTGTACCATTCTCAATTACGCCAATGTTTCCGAGGACATTTCCTATTTTTGGAATATCAATCAATTCTATATTCATAATGCTAACTTACATCAATTTTCAAATAATCCAACCATTGATTCCCTATATTTTCCAATGAAAACCTAAGAACGCTATCCAATGCATTCTGCTTACAAAACCGATACAATTCTTTGTCTTCAATCATCAAATTTATGGCTTGGGCCAATTTTTCCACATTCTGATTTTTTACCAAAAGCCCATTGTATTTATTGGTTATGATTTCACTTGGACCCGAAAGACAATCAAAGGAAACAACAGGTGTTTGACAAGCTAGTGACTCCACGAGAACATTTCCAAATCCTTCATTCTTACTTGACAAAATGGTGAATAATGCCTTTTTCATATACGGAAAAGGATTTTCCTTCCAGCCAATGAACTGAACATGTTCTTCGAGGGCTTGAAACTTTACATGCTCTTCGAGCTTTTTACGAAAAGGCCCATCACCCAGCAAAACCAACTTTATTTTCTGCCGTGGCAGGATAGATTTAGAATAGGCAGTGATTAATTTATCGAACTGCTTGATATTATCATCCATCCTTCCGACTCCCAAAACATAATCAAAATCTAAATTATTTTTTTCTTTAGATCGTTTTTGAATATCTTCAATAGAAATTGGATTGTAAATTACCCTGAGTTTCTCATAGCTCAATTCCTTAGAGATTCTTTCTTTTATTTTTTCAGAAACTGTAACTATTCCATAAGCCTCCGCATATATTTTCCTCGCCAAAAACTGCCATTTAGGAAAATACAATTCGGTCATATAGCTATGAATAGTCATTACATAGGGGGAATTATAAATCAATTTTGTAATTATCAGTTCCTGAAACTGGTGGTTCTTTACCCTAAAATCAATAATAAAATCAAAAGAGTGCTTCTTTAGGTATTCTCTAAGTATCCAAAACCTTTTCAGTTTGTTGAAGATTCCATTAGAGGCATTTTTATGAATACCCAAATTCAATAGCTCTCCTGAAAATTCATATTCAATTTTGTCTAAAACTACGATGTGATGAACGCTAATGTTCTTACTTTCGAAAAACTGAGATAACAAGACGGCACAACGTTCGGCTCCTCCAGTAGCCAATTGTTCGCTAATAAGACATATTTTGTATATTTTCTTTTGAGTCATAAGCCAAAATCCCTAATTTCGAAAACAAATATAACTATTCATGAGGATTTTATTGGTTGGTGAGTACAGCAGGTTCCATAATTCATTAAAAGAAGGCTTAGTGGCTCTTGGACATGATGTCGTAATCATTGGGGATAATGATTTCAAAAATTACCCATTGGACATTTCAGTCTACGCCAAAACCTTTAAAAAAGGTTGCTTTTTAAATAAAATCAGACAGGGCATTTTCAGGTTATTTAAAATAGATGTGGCCCAAATTGAAATTGCTTTTCGATTCTATGCAAACAGAAAAAAACTAACTGGTTTTGATGTCGTTCAGTTGGTGAATGAATATCCCTTGCAATCCAATGTGGTTTTAGAAAAAAAAATATTGCAGTATCTTTTCAAAAATAACAAAAAAATATTTCTTTCTTCCTGTGGCGACGATTACGTCAGTGTAAAGCACATGCTTGAGGACAAATTCAGATATTCAGTTTTAACTCCTTGCAAAGAGAATCCTAATTTAGGACATTGCCAGTACACACTGCGCTATGTTACAAAACCATTTGAAGAATTACACAAATACGTTTATGAAAATATTTCGGCAGTAATTCCAGCTGATCTCGATTATGCCATTCCTCTGGAAAATCACCCTAAGGCTGTTCCGCTGATTCCCTACCCAATCAACGTCGACAAAAACGAATACAGTCCTTTGCTTATTGATAACAAAGTCATTATTTTTCATGGAATCAATGAGGCCAATTACTATAAAAAAGGGAATGCTTTTTTTGAAAAGGCACTGGAAGTAATTGAGAAAAAATATGCTGACAAAGTAGAAATAATCACTACTCGAAGTATTCCTTATGCCACTTATATTGAACTTTACAATAAAGCGAACATATTACTGGATCAAGCCTACTCGTATGACCAAGGCTATAATGCACTCGAGGCCATGGCCAAAGGGAAGGTTGTGTTTACAGGTGCCGAAAAAGAATTTACGGCACATTATAATCTAAACGAAAGGGTATGTGTAAATGCGTTAGCAGATGTTGATTATTTGGTTAAAGAACTATCTGGTCTGATAGATAACCCTGAAGAAATAATGGCCATTGGAAAACGTGCCAGAACATTTATCGAAAAGGAACATGATTACAAAATAATTGCAAATCGTTATTTAGAGACTTGGGGAAACAATTGAGACAAACTTGCAGGCTAAAATTTTGTTTACGAAATTATTCAATCGAAATGAAAGGTAGATTCATTTAAAATTAGTCTATAACTTTAGTCCCTTTTTTAAAAAATAAACCATCTTGATGAATATTGTAACTCGCATCCTCTTCCAGCTGCTCTAACCAAATTTTATTCCCACCCAAATAGGAAAACAAAACTCTAAAGATATTCACATTTGACTTCAGATTTACATCATAACCAGAGTGACCATCATCATTCCATTTTATAGCCAATAAATTACCGAAAATAGATTGTAGCAGTTTAGGATCATTTGTTGAAAACATTTCCTTCACATTTTCGATTCCAACCCATCCACCATGATCGGCAGCAATAATGATAATTCCAGTCGGATCATTTTTTACAATTAAACCAATCGTTTTACGAAGCCAACTGTTTGCAATTTCTACTCTTTCCAAGTAAATTTTGCGCTCATTTTCCTTGCCCGAACCATCATAATCGATATGATGGGGAAATAGTTTTTCTACGAAGTAAAACTTCGGTCTTTCCTTTTCTTTGTCACTTTGAATACAACTTTGTAAATCTTTAAAAACGTCTTTCTTCGCGTTATTATCATTACTAAAAAAAGGTATTTCGGAGTTTTTTATGTTGAAATAATCATAGTTCCCCTTTTGAAAACTTTGTTGAAAGTACCCATCTTCAACAATGAAATGCGTTTTGTAATTATTATTCTTAAAAATAGCCACAACAGGATTATTCCCTACAATGATATTCCTCGCATCTTGCATTTCAAATGGCGATGATGGAATTTTTTCTAAATAGTGATGCTTCATTGCAAACATCGATGCATTCGATGCTAAACTAGCAGGATAATTACTTCTGCTGCCTTCATATAAGGTAAACGAATTAGCTGTTAACCAATCATATAAAGTGTCTTTATAATTATAAGGATAGTCTTGCATTGCCTCCTCACTTGCATATCCATCAGGCTCCAATAAATAAACATTTGGGGTTTTAACGAATTTGATTTTTTCAATATCGTCCACTTGCTTCATCCAACCGACAGTATTATTTAGCTGCTTATAAATTATTATATCTAAACACTTCACAAAAGGGATTAGGGACAAAAGCGCTACAAATAGCATTATTTTTTTATAGGAATTGTAAAATTTAAAAGACAGATAAATCACCCCCATTAACAGTACTAGCAACAACTTTTTTTTAATGGTCAAATAATAAACTTGTGAAAGAAATATCGCTGTAACTTCAATGACTAGCACAAATAGAAGATGCCTTGTGTAAGGTTTTAATTGCGGCAATCGACAAAATATTTTATAGATAAAGTAAGTCCCTACTGAAGGAACGATCAAAAAAACAGCGCAAAAAAACAAAAAGTGTTGATATGAATTTATTGATTCGTAATTATTCGAATAATAAAAAACCATCGGATAAAAACCCGAAATAAAACCCGCTAGCAAAGGGTAATCCTTCGCATTATTCAAAAAGTCATTAAAATTGTCTTTGATATTAAATTTCATTTCAAAAATGTAAATTTTGATTATAGGCGCTTTAAACTGTATAAAATTCTTTCGGAATCAGAAATTTTTTCTTTCTTCATAATTTCGAAATAAACGGCATATTCCTTCTCGAAATTTTCTTCATTGTAAAAATCAAAATGATCTTTGAATTCTCTTTTACTGTCCAGTAAAAAGCGTACCCAAGAATCATCTCTTGTGGGAAACTCAATTAATAGATTTGGCGCCATTTGAGAAAAAAACTGAGCCGATAACTTAAAAGGAACATTTCCAGATAAGGTTATATGATGAATCACTGCCAAAGCTAAACAGCCATCTAGGTGCTGGTCTATCACCCTATCCATAAATGAAGAGCATTCCTGATTATTGAATCCGTAACTTGCAGGTGGATTTAGAATATCAATAACGATAGGAAGAATCGATTTTTCCCTATTTTTCATTAACTGCTTATAATTTTGTTCAACTGCATTTGCATCAACATCGGCAACAATTACAAACTGCGCACCGTCTTTCAATTCTCTGGAGAAAGCGCCATCGTTTCCGCCAATATCGATCAGAGATTTCCCTTTTATTGATTTAAACCAATCCTTAACAACCTCCTTCTTGAATTGATAAGCTGTTTCTTTATAATTGATTTGATTATAATAATCATCCCATTCCGTTTTTTCGTTAACCGATAAAGTCAAGATATAATCATACAGTCCATCAATTAATTTTATCTGCGAAGATTTCGACAAATTGTTGCTTACTGTTTTCTTGTCAGATTCATATTTCTTGTCAAAACTGGCCAATAAGTGAATATTAGTCAAAATTGTAGGGCTCAAATAACTTTTCAAAGGCAATGATTTAGAAAGCGTCCGTAACGAAATTCCTTCCAGGTTATTAGCCAAAGTTTTCAAATGATGGTGCCCATAATATTTTGTCAAAACCAAAGGCCCTAAAAAGTGCTGTATAAATTGCTTATAAGCTATCCACGGATTATTTTCTTGGTAAAAATCGAAAGATAAAGTGTCTATAAAAATAGGTTTCCCTTGATGGAAGCTTATGTTGAAGGCCGAAGCGTCTTTTAATACAAAATTATGTTCCAAACACAATTTTTGAATTTTCAACGTCAATAAAGCGGCGTGTTTATATTGCAAAAAACTCCACTCGTAAGGATAACTTATAAAAGGAATTTTCTTCGCTTCTATAATTATTTGCTCTGGAGTTACAATATCAGTTTTGTGTGGAATTAAATATTTTTTTTCAAAAAGCATTTTATAAAACCCACTGTCCGTTAATGTATTATACTGTTTGAAATAAATCGGATTAATTGCCCGTTTGACTTTGTTATCGTCCATAAAAACGTAACCTGATGGATCCCTAAAAGAGGAAGTATTTCTTTTTGACTCCATCTATTCTTTATCTTCTTCGGCATCAACCTCATCCATAAAGTCAACTTCCTTTTTATTTTTTAGGCCAAGAAAGGATTTTATTTTTTGCAAAACGGTTCTATAAAACAATAAAATGCCTGCTATCGCAGCTGCTAAAAACTGAACAATTAAAGCACCTGTTCCAGGATCGAAGTATAATGGGATCATTTTTAATGTGTTTTTTCAAAACTACTTAAATCACGTTCTGATTCAAATAATACTGTTTATATTTATCCGACTAAATGTAAAAATACATAATTATATGCGCTGCTTATAAAAAATGATTACTTTTTGAACCCAATCAAATGTTTTTAAAACAAACTCTTTCTGAAATAAACAACTAAAATAAGCAAGTAAACAAAGTTATCCAGCGCCTGAGCCATAACTATTCCTTGAATCCCGTAGCATCCCATCAAATAATCACTTAAAAAATAGAATAGGGCGAGCGACACCAATTCTGATATGATAAAAGCTGCAGTTAGCCTTTTGGCAAAAAACTGATACCCTAAAATCAGGGAGGCCGCTTTTAAAACATCCCCCATCAATTGCCAAAAAAACAAGGATTCTACCGCCAAAAACTCTTTGGTGAACAGCAATTTGATTATAAAAAAACGGCTGAAATAAATTATGGTCACACCAAAAACAAAAACAGGCAAAATCCCCTTGTAATAGCTCCAAAAAATATTTTTTGTCTCCTGATTACCCTTCGCGGTGGAAAGTTTAGGCAAAAAATAAACCGTCAGAATAGTGCTTACAAACAACATATAATAAGTGGATATTCTAGTCATCGTTTCCCAAAATCCCGCCTGATTGATGTCGAGCGTCTGAATGATGTTGTTTCGTACCATTAGAAAAACCAACGGCCCCATAACGGAAGAAGCCAACGCCATCAAGGAATAGGACGATAGGTTCTTGATAAAACCAAAATCAAATGTTGCAATCTTGATTATTTTAAAAACGGCAATTTCCCTGTTGACAAAGTAAAATGCGACAAAAAACAATAAAGCGGGTGATATAACGATTGACAGTAAGGCCCCAAAGGTTTTATATTTCAACATCAAGATAATTGAAACAAGCAATCCTATGGTGTTCCCGATACTATTGATCCAAATTACTTTTTTAAAATTCCCCAAACCATTCAGCACAGAAACTAAAAAAACGGAAACCGCATACCAAGGCAGCGCAAGTGATAAAGCTTTGAAAACAAAATCATATTCAAAATCATTCCCGAAGATTTTGTGGTTCCAAAAAACGGCGAAAAAATACAGCATCCCGCTTAAAAGTAAAGCGACAATAAGTAAACTGATAAAAACCGTTGAAATGAATTTCTGCAGCTGCAGCTTGTCTTTCTGGATTTCGGCCACATATTTCACTATTCCATTTTGAAATCCTAAGGTTGATACCGTTTCTAACGAAGACATAAAGTTCCGGAGGTTCCCCACCAATGCCATTCCGCTAGGCCCGACAAAAACCGCCAGCAATTTAGAAGTCACTAGGCCTATTCCTATTTTTAGGATGATGCTCAAACTGTTCAAAGAGCTGATTTTAAACAGTTGCGATTTGTATATTTTTTTCAAAATTTCCAAATCAATATTTATTTAATACTGTTATGATATAATCGACTTCATCCGCAGTCAAAACAGGACTTATGGGAAGGCTTAAAACTTCGTCATGAATTTTTTCCGTAATGGGGAAAGACAAATCATTCCATTCAGACAATGCCTTTTGCTTATGTGGCGGAATTGGGTAATGGATTACTGTTTGTATCCCGTTGCGGTTCAAATAATCTTGTAGTTCCGTTCTGTTTTTTGTCCGAACAACGAACAAATGAAAAACGTGATTGCTGGACAAATCCCAATACGGAAGTACAATTTTGTCATTATTTATTTCAGCTAAATACCTTCTGGCAATTACCCTTCTCAGTTCATTATCCGAATCCAAATAACTCAATTTCACATTTAAAAAAGCGGCTTGTAACTCGTCTAATCTTGAATTTACACCGATATGGTCATTGTAATATTTCGTTTCCGAACCGTAATTCCTAAGTGATTGAATGGTTCTGCTGAGTTCATAATCATTTGTGACAACCGCTCCTGCATCGCCCAATGCCCCAAGGTTTTTCCCGGGGTAAAAACTGTATGCTTGAGCATTCGCTCCTTTAGCTTTCGACGTTTGACCTTCGACTTCAAAAAAAGCACCATGAGATTGGGCCGCGTCTTCAATTAGGAGCAAGTCATTTGCGACGGCAATTTCATGTATCGCATCCATTTCGGCCAATTGTCCGTACAAATGAACTACCAGAATCGCTTTGGTTTTTGAAGTGATTTTTTTCGAAATCAAATCGGGGTCGATGTTGTAGGTCTCCAACTTCGGCTCGACCAAAACAGGAATTAAATCAGTCTGCAAAATAGCCAGGATACTAGCGATATAGGTATTTGCAGGAACGATAACCTCATCGCCCTTTTGTAGTTTCCCTAACTCAATATAGGCTTTAAAAATCAAAACCAGAGCATCCAAACCATTTCCCGTTCCTATGCAATATTGTGTCCCGCAATACTTGGCAAAACTGCTTTCAAATTCCTTGACTTCGTCTCCCAAAATATACCAACCCTTATCTAAAACTACTTTCAATTTTTCTTGAAAAGCAGTTTCATAAGGTTCGTTTATTTTTTTTAAATCAAGAAATGGAATCATTAAAAATTGGTTTAAAGATTAAGGTTTAACGTTGGTCAGATTGGTCAATTTAAAACCGGTTTCACAGCAGTATATTTTCTAATTTGGAATGATTAATAATATCTACCTCATAAAAATCGTGAACGATTGTACCGGCACCGAAACTCTCTTTCCAATACGACAACCCGTCATTCAATTTTTTTCCCTGTGATTCATTGGAAATTCCAAAATCAAAAAATCGTTTTTTAGGGAAAACTTCGGTAATCAAAAAATGAAACAAAAAATCTAAACTTCCTAAATCTTTCTGTTTTTCATATTTGGAAATGTATTGGCAATGCGCCACGTTTTGACTTTCAAAAATGGTGGTTCCCGCCACAATTATATCATTATGATAGACATTAAACTGCCTAATGCAATTGGGAAAAAGACTTTTCAAATGGTCCATTTCTTCAACGGAATGAATCGGTTTTGCTCTGTGTTTTTCCTCCAGATTCGGAATCAATATCTCGTTCCAAAACGACCCATAAGAGTTTTCCTCCCTTACAACCAATTTGTTTGAAACACCTTTCTGAATGCCTCTTTTCCTTATTTTTGAAATTTTATGTTTCTGTAACAAATCTATAACCGACAAACTGTCCCTTCTGACTAATTTGGCTTCAGCCAAAAACAAAACGTATTGAAGTTCCTCCGACGGTTTAGAATGATAAATAGATGGAATTGTTTTTATATGCAATTTTACTATTTCATTGGCATCCAAAAATAACAAAACGGCCCTGAAAGCATTGATGATCGTGGACAGTTTTGATTTTTCGTCATACACCATCCCTCCATAAGTCAATCCTTGATGCGAAAAGATTTCATTCCCAACCCTATTCGCGGGAATAACTCCAATCCATTTGTCCTTGTATGAAATAATCAAGGAATTGTCCTGAAATCGATCTTTATGGTATTCCATAAAATCACGATGAAACAGAAATGTAGCGTTTTTGGCTTGACCAATAAAGGCATTCCAATTAGCATAATCACTTTCTTGATATTTTTGGACGGAATAATTTTTCACTCTTAAGTTTTAGACCTCGTGAAAGTAACCTTTTTTTATTTATTTTCGAAAGTGGGCAAATACCATTTGAATCTGACCGCCATTAAACGAACCGATATAATCACTAAAGAGGTTAATATATATAATAAATTGTCGTCCAGATTAAATCTTTTTAAGGCAAAAAATACGACACCCCCAAGTATGCAGATAGTGGCGTATATTTCTTTTCTGAAAATCACTGGGATTTCGGTACATAAAATATCACGGATCACGCCCCCAAAACAGGCTGTCATGGTTCCCAAAGCAATACATATAACGGGATGTAAACCAATATTAATCCCTTTTTCAAGACCTATTAAAGTAAAAACACCCAATCCGATAGTATCAAATAGAAAGAGCGAAGTCCGCAATCGGTCAAATTTCTTCCTGAATAATAAGGCCAGAATAAATCCGATACATATCACGTAAACATACTCCAAATCAAGCATCCATCCCACAGGCGTTCTCCCAATCATGACATCGCGCAACGTTCCTCCTCCCACAGCAGTCACAAAAGCAATTATAAATACTCCAAAACCATCCATTTTTTTACTCATGGCAGTCAATGCCCCCGACATTGCAAAAGCAATTGTTCCTATGATATCCAATAAATGAAACATGATTTTTGGGTTTAAATTGAGTGCCGAATTTTTTTGTGATTAAATGACAATTGGGGCAAAATTAAAGAAAAATAGTTGTGTAAAAGTGTTCTGACAAACTTATCTATTCAATCTCATTTCAGATTTGCAAATATTCCATTCTAAACTTATAAAACTGAATCTTCTCTATGTATCTTTGTTAAAAAATAATAATTAAATTTTAGAATATCTTGAAACAAATCACTTCAGTTCAAAATCCATTCATAAAATCATTGGTATTATTACAAGAAAAAGCAAAAAACCGCAAGCAAACGGGCACCTTTATAATCGAAGGTAAAAGGGAAATCGAAATAGCCATCAAAGGTGGTTATGAGATTGAAACGATCTTATTTTACCCAGAGATATGTTCTGAAATTGAAGCAAAAAAAATAGCGAAAACTGCCGACCAAATAGAAATCAACAAAGACGTTTTCCAAAAGCTGGCATATCGCGATACGACCGAAGGCATTTTGGCTGTGGCCAAAACAAAATCCTTGCGATTGTCCGATCTGATATTGTCAGACAACCCGCTGATTTTGGTCGCGGAAGCTCCCGAAAAACCGGGGAATATTGGTGCTTTATTGCGGACTGCCGACGCCGCCAATCTGGATGCGGTGATAATTGCCAATCCGAAAAGCGATCTTTACAACCCTAATATTGTGCGTTCCAGCATAGGCTGTTTGTTCACCAACCAAATTGCCACGGGGACAACTGACGAAATCATTGCTTTTTTGAAAGAAAGAAAAATCAATTTTTATTGTGCCACTTTACAAAATTCGACCTCATATCATACCCAAGATTACACAAATCCAACCGCCTTGGTTGTGGGTACGGAGGCAACTGGTTTGACCCAAGAATGGCGTGATGCCGCCACCCAAAATATAATTATCCCAATGCAAGGGGAAATTGACAGTATGAATGTTTCTGTTGCGGCCGCCATATTGATCTTTGAAGCCAAAAGGCAACGGGGCTTTTAGATTTTTGATTGTAGGTAACCGATTTTAGATCGCAGATTAAAATAGCTTTACCTTTGATTTGTAATCCCCAAAATAAAAATATCAGTCTGAAAAAAAATACAATTTCTTAAATTAAAATTATGAAAAACAAATTATTTGTAGCAATCGCATTAATTTCGACCACACTATCTTTCGCCCAAATCAGCTCGGTCCAAGTGGACGAATTGGTCAACCGCACCATAAAAACCTTTAACGTTCCTGGAATTGCAGTGGCAATCGTGAAGGACGGCAAAGTAGTTGTAGCCAAAGGCTATGGCGTAAAATCGATTGAATCAAAAGAAAAAGTAGATGCGAACACTCTTTTTGGTATTGCATCAAACAGCAAAGCGTTTACAAGCGCTTCTTTGGCTATGCTTGTTGACGAAGGGAAAATAAAATGGGATGACAAAGTCATCAAATACCTTCCGAATTTTAGAATGTATAATGATTACGTAACCCAAGAATTTACGATTCGCGATCTGTTGACCCATAGAAGCGGCCTTGGTCTGGGCGCGGGAGACCTAATGATTTGGCCTGACGGAAGTGACTTTACCGCCCAAGACATCATTCGAAACTTGCAATATTTGAAGCCCGTTTCTGCCTTCAGGACTAAATATGACTACGACAATTTATTATACATAGTGGCTGGTGAAGTCATTCATGTGGTAAGCGGGAAAAGCTGGTGCGACTTTGTGGAAGAACGCATCATGAAACCACTGGAAATGAATAACAGCGCCGCCTCATTTGTTCGATTGAAAGACACTACCAATATAATCGCTCCCCATGTACCTATTGATGGCAAATTGAAGGTGATCAAACGGTATAAAAATCAACTTTTTGATGCTGCCGCAGGAATTTATTCCAGCGTTAATGATTTGAGCAGATGGGCAATTATGCAAATGAACAGTGGCAAATACGGTCCTGACCGCAAACAATTGTTCTCTACAAAAGAACATGCCGAAATGTGGACGCCTCAAACTACAATACCAATCAACACCGCAGCTCCATATAATTCCCATTTCAAAGCCTATGGATTAGGTTGGTTTTTGAGCGACATAAAAGGATACAAAGAAGTAACGCATACCGGAGGCCTGGAAGGCATTGTAACGCAAACCACTTATTTTCCTGAATTGAAGTTGGGGATTATTGTATTAACGAATCAACAATCAGGTGCTGCATTTCGCGCGATCACCAATACCATAAAAGACAGTTATCTCGATATAAAATCTGAAGACTATGTAGCCCTTTACAGCAGCCGCTTAAAAGCCAATGAAGATTCCGCCGATAAAGTTACGGATGAAGTTTGGGCCGCAGTCGCAAAAAACAAGAATGCCAAAGTTAAACCCGACTTCAACACCATTACCGGAACCTACAAAGACAATTGGTTTGGCGACATCGTGATTGGCGAGAAGAAAGGAAAACTATTTTTCGAATCCAAGCGTTCTTCGCAACTAAAAGGAGAGGTTTTTTTCTACAAAGAAGGGAATTATGTCGTGAAATGGGATAACGCTTATTTGCATGCAGATGCCCATCTATTTTTTGAATTTGATAAAAATGGAAAAGCGATTGCCCTAAAGATGGCACCCATTTCTGAACTGACCGATTTCAGTTACGATTTTCAGGATTTGGATTTCATCAAAACGGATGCAAATTTGCAGTAGATCTAGGCGAAAATAGAATATATAATTTTAATTTCGAGCATTGATTTATCTATTGCATATATGTAAACTTATAGTTATTTTTAGAAATTGAACCATGCCGTTATGACCGAGATTGATATAGAAAAAGAAAATAAAGCGATTGCTCGAGAATACAAAGAATTACTTCGAATCAGCTACCAAACCTTGTCTCCTGAGGACAAGAAACTGATCCGTAAAGCTTTTGATGTTTCTGTAGAAGCCCATAAAGAACAGCGGAGAAAATCAGGCGAAGCCTATATCTTCCACCCTATTGCCGTAGCAAAAATTGTCGCTTCCGAAATTGGTTTGGGAGCCACTTCTATCGCTGCCGCATTATTGCATGATGTGGTTGAAGACACCCCCACCACCATAAAAGACATAGAGCGAATATTCAATCCTAAAGTGGCGCAGCTTGTCGAGGGCTTGACTAAAATAGCATTAGTCCAAAAAGACATGAATGTGTCCATGCAAGCGGAGAATTTCCGCAAAATGCTTTTGACGCTTAATGACGATGTAAGGGTAATCCTTATAAAAATAGCCGATAGATTGCACAATATGCAAACTATGGAGTCAATGGACAACCATAAACAAGTTAAAATTGCTTCCGAGACATTGTACATTTATGCGCCGCTGGCCCACCGTCTGGGTTTGTATAAAATAAAAAACAAGCTAGAGGATTTAGGTCTGAAATATACCGAACCTGAGGTTTACAATGAGATCGTAAGCAAAATAAAAGAAACCAAAGAACAGCAAGATGCTTATATTAAAGACATTTCAGATGTCCTTAAAACGGCGTTAGATGCTGAAGGAATAGATTATGTGATAAAAGGGCGCCCAAAATCTATCTATTCCATTCGAAGAAAAATGCAAGCCCAAAACGTCAGTTTTGATGAAGTTTATGATAAATTCGCGCTGCGAATCGTTTACAAGTCAGATCCTCATGACGAAAAATTCTTGGCCTGGAAAATATACTCCATAGTAACTGATCACTATAGGCCGAGTCCAAGTCGTTTGCGCGATTGGATTTCGTCACCAAAATCTACAGGTTACGAGGCGCTTCATATTACGGTAATGGGACCGAAAGGCCGATGGGTTGAAGTGCAGGTGCGAAGCGAGCGCATGGACGAAATCGCGGAAAAAGGCTATGCAGCGCATTATAAATACAAAAATGGAGAATCCGAAGAAGGCGGTTTGGACAATTGGCTAAACTTGCTCAAGGAGGCCCTCGAAAATTCAGAAACCAGTGCGGTAGATTTTGTTGAGGATTTCAAGATGAATCTATACTCCAAGGAAATCTATGTTTTTACGCCTAAGGGGGACATCAAATCTTTACCAAAAGGAGCCACCTCGCTTGATTTTGCTTTTAGCATCCATTCTGAAATAGGCATTAAAACAAGGGGAACTAGGGTAAACGGAAAATTGGTGCCACTTAATTATGAATTAAAAAACGGTGACCAGGTTGAAATCATTACCTCCCCGAATCAAAAACCAACTCTTAACTGGCTTGATTATGTTACCACGTCACGGGCAAAGAATAAGATCAGGAATGTACTGAACGAAAACACCAAGAAAATTGCCGAGGATGGAAAAGAGCTATTAACGCGTAAACTAAAACACCTTAAGGTTACCCTTAACGAGTCAGTTGTCAATGAATTGGTTAATTTTTTCAAATTGAAAACCAGCTTGGATTTGTTTTACAGAGTCGGCGTGGGTTCGATTGAAAATCAACAGCTAAAAGATTTTGCTGCCCAGAAAAGCAATACTTTGATGAATTTCTTTAAAAGCAAAATCAAACGCAGCGGTCAAACAGCTGATGTCGATATCCACAAACAAGTGTTGAGCAGCAATTAC
>NZ_DATBVQ010000010.1:0-7529 GCF_036515215.1 Flavobacterium sp. | reverse complement strand
TTTTGGTACAGCAAGACGGGTTCTTTTATTTCCAGCACTTTTTATGGAGATAAACTACCAGAGTGGGTTCAGAAATTCAATGACGAAAAATATTATATGCCATACCTCGATAAAGGATGGGATTTGTTGAAACCGAAAAGTACGTATAATGAAAGCTTGGAGGATAATAATCCGTATGAAGGTAAATTGTACAACAGTACCGCCCCAGTTTTTCCTTATGATTTAAAGGATATGTATGCCAAAAATGATGCGGGTGTATTGCGTTCTACTCCATTTGGAAATAATTTATTAGCTGAATTTGCGATGAAGGCAATCGAAAAAGAAGAATTGGGGAAAGATAACATTACAGATTTCCTGACGGTTAGCTTTTCTTCTACAGATTATGTAGGTCATTTATTGGGACCCAGATCGATGGAATTACAAGATACCTACCTTCGATTAGATCAAACGATAGCGGAGTTCTTAAACTATCTCGACAAAACTGTCGGAAAAGATAATTACTTATTGTTTTTGACTGCTGACCATGCAGGTGCTGAAAACGTAAATTACTTAAAAGATCATAAATATAACGTAAAGAGCATAAACCCTAAGGATATTAGGAATAACTTAAAGGATTTTTCTATAAAAACTTTTGGGGCTGATTTAGTTTTAAATTATTCCAGTTTTAATTTGTTTTTCAATAAAGAAACTATCAAAGCTAAAAACCTCGATTTGAATGTGGTTAAGGATGCTTTTAAAGGCTATTTAATGACTCAGGATTATGTTAAAAGGGTCTATACAGAGGAAGAAATTTTGAATTCAACGGGTAATGACTATTTTTTGAATTTTATAGCCAAAGGATATGATGTTACCCAGAATGGAGACATAGTAATTTTAGACAAACCTGGTTATATCGAATATCAAGGCACTGGTACTTCCCATGGAACGATCTATTCCTATGACACGCATGTTCCCGCTATTTTTTACGGATGGCATATTAAAAAAGGGGAGTCGTTTAATAAAAAAGAAATCACTCAAATAGCGCCGACAATTGCGCAGAAAATAAAAGTTTCTTTTCCTAACGGAACAGAGTCTCATGTTCTTGAGGAGGTTCTGAAAGATTAATTTGGTTTAAGCCATAAAAAAAAGCTGTGTTTTTTAAAACACAGCTTTTTTTTATGTCAATTTATTTTTTCTAAACGGTAGCTTCTATTGGCAAAGGAAATTGATTTTTTAGTAAATCCTCAAAGGTTTCATGAGCACGGATCAGGTGTCCTTTTCCATTCATCCATAAAACTTCGGCCGGTCTGTACCTGGAGTTATAGTTGGAAGCCATTGAGTAGCAATAGGCTCCAGCATTTCTAAAACTTAATATGTCACCTTCCTTAATTTCAGGAATCCTTCTGTTGTTGGCAAAAGTATCCGTTTCGCAAATATATCCTACCACGGAATAGAAGCGCTCTTTTCCTTTTGGATTCGAGATGTTGTCAATTTGGTGTTGTGAACCGTACAGCATCGGGCGAATCAAGTGATTGAAACCACTGTCGACACCTGCGAAAACAGTTGAAGTTGTTTGTTTTATGACGTTTACTTTTACTAAAAAGGACCCTGCCTCGCTTACCAAAAATTTTCCTGGTTCGAATATTAGCGTCAATTCTTTTCCGTATTCTATGCAAAAAGCGTTGAATCTTTTGGACAGTTTTTTACCTAATTCTTCAATATCGGTTTCGATGTCGTCTTTTTTGTAAGGCACTTTAAATCCGCTTCCAAAATCCAGGAATTCTAGGTTTTTGAAATTTTTGGCAGCATCAAACAATATTTCGGCAGCATATAAAAACACTTCGATATCAAGTATGTCAGAACCAGTATGCATGTGAATCCCTACTATGTTCATTTTAGTGTTTTCAACAATACGAACTAAATGGGGTAATTGGTGAATTGAGATACCAAATTTACTGTCGATATGTCCCACTGAAATATTCGTGTTTCCACCTGCCATAACGTGTGGGTTGATACGGATACATACGGGAACATTCGGGTGTTTAGCACCAAATTGCTCTAATATAGATAAGTTGTCAATGTTTATTTGAACTCCCATTGCGTTTACCTCTTCAATTTCTTCAAGAGATACTCCGTTAGGGGTATAGAATATTTTTTCTGGGGCGTATCCCGCATGAAGCCCTAAAAGTACTTCTTGAATAGAAACGGTATCTAAACCAGATCCCATTTCTCTTAGTAATTGAAGTATAGCCACATTTGACAATGCTTTCATTGCATAGTTGATGCGCAAGTTGTCGACCTTAGAAAAAGCTTTCGTTAATCTATTGTATTGCGATTTTATTTTGTCGGCATCATAAACGTATATGGGACTGCCAAATTGTTCTGTTAACTGAAGTAAGTCTTTTGGTTGCATTGTTATTAATTTTTAGCAAATTTATTACTCTTTTATGGATACGGCAAATGATTATCTCAATTTTAACAATTTGTAACAAATTGTTATGTATTAAACATTTAGTTTGTATTTACGTAGCTTCGGCTGAGGGATAGAAGTGAAAAGCCCACAGTCACTGGAGCGTTAGCGAAAGGGGCGAGGACTTGCAACGGATAGCCCGACCAAGCAGGAACGCTAGTGGATGCTGGGCAGCCCAAAAAAAACAAAAAGCTGTCAGAAATTACTTTTTGACAGCCTTTTTTACTTCCTTTTTTATGTTTGTTATAGACTTGGCAAATCACCAGTGCCTTTTGTAGGCAAGTTGGTGGATCCCATCAAATATAGATCGACTTCCCTTGCGGCTTCACGCCCCTCAGATATTGCCCAAACGATCAGAGATTGCCCTCTGCGCATGTCTCCTGCGGTAAAAATATGCGGTACATTGGTTTGATAATTGGTTGCTTTGTAATTGCTTCGCATATCCAGTTTTAAGCCCAATTGACTACTTAAAGTTTTTTCAGGTCCGGTAAAACCTAGCGCCAATAATGCTAAATCACATGGCCATATTTTCTCGGAACCTTCTTTCTCTATTAGCTCCGGTCTCTGTCCTGGAGTCAACTTCCAGCTGACTTCAACGGTTTTTAAACCTACCAATTCCCCTTTCTCGTTCGAAATGAATTCTTTGGTGTTTATCAACCAGTTTCTGTCGCAACCTTCTTCGTGAGAAGAAGATGTCTTCAATTGCAAAGGCCAAAATGGCCAAGGAGTAGTTTCGCTTCTTCCAACTGGTGGTTTCGGCATGATTTCAAAATTTGTCACGGATTTTGCTCCATGTCTGTTTGAAGTTCCCACGCAATCCGAGCCCGTATCACCACCACCAATAACGATAACGTCTTTGCCGGTTGCCTTTATTTGGTCAGGAATTACTTCCCCGTATAATGATTTCGTTTGTTGCGTCAAGAAAGTCATTGCCTGAACGACACCTTTACTTTCTATTCCTTTTGTAGGTAAGCTTCTGCTTTCTGTTGCGCCACCGCATAAAACAATCGAATCGAATTCATTCAGTCGTTCCACGCTATAGTTCACGCCAACATTCACATTAGTTTTGAAAACAATCCCTTCGGCTTCCAATATCAACACACGTCTGTCGATGATTCCTTTTTCCAATTTGAAATTTGGAATTCCATAACGCAGTAAACCGCCAATGGCATTGTCTCTTTCGAAAACGGTAACACTGTGTCCCGCTCTGTTTAATTGTTGAGCAGCGGCCAGTCCGGCAGGTCCGGAACCAATTACAGCCACTGTTTTACCTGTTCTTACAGCCGGTGTTTGTGGTTTTATCCATCCTTCCGCAAAACCTCTTTCGATTATATTTTTTTCAATATTTTCAATTGCTACGGGTTGTTCTATTATACCAAGAACACATGATTTTTCGCATGGGGCAGGGCATAAACGACCCGTAAACTCGGGGAAGTTGTTTGTCGATTGCAAGATCTCCAAAGCGCTTTGCCATTCTTCTTGGTGCACCATGTCATTAAAATCAGGAATCAAATTCCCCAGTGGACAGGCACTGTGGCAAAATGGGATACCGCAATCCATGCATCTTGAGCCTTGCTCTTTTATTTTTTCCTTTGATAACGGAATCGTAAACTCATTATAGTTTGATACACGTTCCTTTACTACTGCATTGCTTTCGTCCGTTCTGTCGTATTCTTTAAATCCACCTATCTTACCCATGACTATGCTATTAGTTCTTCAATTTTTTTTTCTTCTGCTAATCTTTGCAATGCTATTTTGTAATCTTTTGGCATTACTTTGACAAAATGCTTGCGTTGGTTTTCCCAGTCCTCCAAAATTCTTTTGGCTAATGGGCTGTTGGTATACATAGAGTGATTTTTAATCAAACGTTTCAGTTTCGTCAAATCTTCCTCTTCCAAAGTTTCCAATGCTACCATTTCCATATTGCACAAACCATTTTCGAATTGTTTTTTCTCATCAAAAACGTAGGCAACACCACCACTCATTCCAGCGGCGAAATTCCTGCCCGTTTTGCCCAGCACTACGACTGTTCCTCCGGTCATGTACTCGCATCCGTGATCTCCAATTCCTTCTACGACTGCTATTGCTCCAGAGTTTCTTACTCCAAAACGCTCACCAGCCATTCCGTTTATGTAGGCTTCGCCAGTTATGGCTCCGTAAAGTGCTACATTTCCGATAATTATATTTTCTTCCGGTTTAAAGGTTGCGGCAGCAGGTACTTTGATAATTAATTTCCCACCGGAAAGTCCTTTTCCTAAATAATCATTGCAATTTCCAAGTACTTTAAATGACAATCCATTGGTCGCAAATGCCCCGAAACTCTGTCCTGCGGAACCTTCAAAGTCCACTAAAATAGTGTCGTCAGGTAATCCTTGAGCACCATATATTTTTGAGATTTCGTTGCTCAAAATGGCACCGACGGAGCGGTCTGTATTTTTTATTTTAAAATTGACTCTTGTTCTTTCTTTTCTATAAATAGAAGGAATCGCCGCTTTTATAATTTCAAAATCAAGTACGTTTTCTAATGCGTGATCTTGGGTTGTCGTATTGTGATTCGGTACCGTTTTGGCTTTCTCTGGTTTATATAAAATGGTTGATAAATCTAAACCACTCGCTTTATAATGTTTGATGGCTTTGTTGACATTCAGTTTTTGTGATTGCCCCACCATTTCTTTTAGCGTTCTAAATCCTAATTGGGCCATGATTTCTCTTAACTCTTCGGCAATGAAATACATGAAGTTGATGATATGTTCAGGTGTTCCTTTGAAGTTTTTTCTTAATTCAGGATCTTGAGTTGCAATTCCCACCGGACAAGTGTTCAAATGGCACGCTCTCATCATGATACAACCTGAAGCAACAAGCGGTGCAGTGGCAAATCCAAATTCTTCCGCTCCAAGCAAAGCAGCGATGGCGACATCGCGACCTGTTTTTAACTGGCCGTCACATTCTAACACCACACGGCTTCTTAGATCATTTAGAATTAATGTTTGTTGCGCTTCGGCTAGTCCAAGTTCCCATGGGATACCTGTATGTTGTAGCGAAGTTAAAGGTGCGGCACCAGTTCCTCCATCATATCCCGAGATCAAGATTACATCGGCTTTTGCCTTGGCAACACCTGCGGCAATTGTTCCAACGCCGACTTCAGAAACTAACTTAACATTAATTCGCGCTTCTCTATTGGCATTTTTTAAATCAAATATCAGTTGCGATAAATCTTCAATAGAATAGATATCGTGATGTGGAGGAGGAGAAATCAATCCAACATATGGTGTTGAGTTTCTCACTTCAGCAATCCATGGCACCACTTTTTCGCCAGGCAATTGACCGCCTTCGCCAGGTTTTGCACCTTGCGCCATTTTTATTTGAATCTCTTTGGCACTTGTCAAATAATTGATTGACACACCAAATCTTCCCGAAGCGACTTGTTTGATGGCACTGTTTTTAGAGTCACCATTCAAATCCTTTATAAAACGTTTTGGATCTTCTCCACCTTCTCCAGAGTTACTTTTACCACCAATTCTATTCATGGCGATAGCCAAGTTTTCATGGGCTTCCTGACTGATAGAGCCATAAGACATCGCACCAGTTTTGAATTTTTTTACGATTTCAGTCCAAGGTTCCACTTCATCGATAGAAATAGGATCTAGGTTGTTGAATTCAAATAATCCTCTGATTGTCATCAGGTTTTTACTTTGGTCATTGACCATCGTGGAGTATTCCTTGTAACTCTCTGGACTGTTTAGTCTCACTGCCTGTTGCAATTTTGCAATTGTGGTAGGATTAAACATATGTTTTTCACCAGTTCTTCTCCAGCGGTAAATACCACCAATTTCTAAAGGCAAAAGGCTCGCAATTTTAGAATTTGGAAATGCTTTTTGGTATCTTTTTTTAACCTCTTTTTCTATTTCAATTAAGCCAATGCCTTCTATTCTTGAAGGTGTAAAAGGAAAATATTTTGAAGTGAACGTTTTGTTTAGACCTAATATCTCAAAAATTTGGGCAGCCCTATAAGAATGTAATGTAGAGATACCGATTTTATTCATGATTTTCAGAATCCCTTTCGCAATCGCTTTATTATAATTTGCAATCGCATAATCTGCTTTTACATCTGTAATAAAACCCTTGTCTACTTGATCGCGTATAATTTCATTTACCAAATAAGGATTAATGGCACTGGCACCATAACCAAATAGTAATGCAAAATGATGTGGTTCGCGTGGTTCAGCGGATTCTATAATGATTCCAAATTTAGAGCGAACTTGTAATATGTTAAGGGAATGGTGAATGTATGAGCAGGCCAATATCATTGGTATTGGAGCCATATCTTCGCTTACCCCACGGTCTGACAAAATGATAATGTTATGCCCTTCCTGTACGGCTTTATAGGTAGCTTGCACACATTTTTCCAATGCGCGTTCTAAGCCGTTAACTCCTTTTTCTATTTTGTATAAAGTAGATATAGAAGCTGATTTGAAATCCGGATGGTCAATATTTTTTATTTTATCCAAATCCTCTTTTGAAATAACGGGATTTTGGATTTTTAGCTTTTTACAATGTTTGGATTCAATCTCAAATATATTATAGTCACCACCGATCGCTAAACTGACATCGGTAATTATTTCTTCACGGATACCATCTAAAGGAGGATTAGTAACCTGAGCGAATAATTGTTTGAAATAGTTATACAAGAGTTGTGGCTGATCGGATAATACAGCCAGTGGAGTGTCATTACCCATAGAACTGATGACCTCGGCCCCTTTAGCGCCCATAGGATTTATGATGGTCTTTACATCCTCGATAGTATAACCGAACAAACGCAATCTTGTTTCGAAATCTATGTTTTCTGTAGGCGTGTCATTATTGGTATAAGGTACTTTAGCCAATTGCAAAAGATTCTCATTTAGCCATTGTCTATAAGGACGTTTGGTAACGACTGCATTTTTTATCTCGTCATCTTCAATGATGCGACCTTCGTTCATGTCGACAAGGAACATTTTTCCGGGCTCTAATCTACCATGTTGCACTACGTCTTCGGGTTTGATGTCAAGTACACCAATTTCAGAAGCCATAATTACAAAAC
>NZ_DATBVQ010000009.1:0-4939 GCF_036515215.1 Flavobacterium sp. | reverse complement strand
AAAGAAGAAAGAACCCAGTTCGCCATGGCGGGTGACCATACCGCATTTTGGATTCCTGGCGATTACGACACACAAGAATACGATTTCACCACATCAAAATTGTCCGAAATCAGGGGCTTCTCCGAAAAAGCGAAAACCGCCAACGTATCTCAGACTTCTTTTTCTCCTACTGGAGTTCAGACTTCCTTGATGATGAAAACAAACGACGGTTTGTATATCAATTTACATGAAGCGGCATTAATCAATTATTCCTGCATGCACCTGAATCTGGATGACAAAAACATGATTTTTGAGTCATGGTTGACACCAGACGCAAAAGGTGACAAAGGTTATATGCAAGCTCCAAACCATTCTCCATGGCGTACGATTATGGTAAGCGATGACGCTCGTGAAATTCTTGCATCAAAAATAACCTTGAATTTGAATGACCCCTGTAAAATTGAAGATACCTCTTGGATCAAACCGGTTAAATATGTTGGCGTTTGGTGGGAAATGATTACAGGAAAAAGCTCTTGGTCTTATACGAATGACTTCCCTACAATACAATTGGGCATTACCGATTATTCGAAAGCAAAACCAAACGGTACACATGGGGCCACAACTGCCAACGTAAAAAAATACATAGATTTTGCAGCAGCAAATGGTTTTGATGGCGTTTTGGTTGAAGGTTGGAATGAAGGTTGGGAAGATTGGTTTGGACATTCTAAAGATTATGTTTTTGATTTCCTGACTCCGTATCCTGATTTTGATGTCAAAGGAATACATGAATATGCTAAGTCAAAAGGAGTGAAAATGATCATGCATCATGAAACTTCGGGTTCTGTGCGTAACTACGAACGTCATATGGACAAGGCGTATCAATTCATGAAAGACAACGGATACGATGCTGTAAAAAGCGGTTATGTAGGTGACATCATGCCTCGAGGTGAAAACCATTACAGCCAATGGATCATAAACCATTACCAATATGCCATCGAGAAAGCGGCCGAGTATAAAATCATGGTTAATGCGCATGAGGCTGTTCGCCCAACGGGAATATCTAGAACATACCCAAATTTAATTGGTAATGAATCAGCAAGAGGAACGGAATATCAGTCTTTCGGAGGATCTAAACCAAATCATGTTACGCTTCTTCCTTTTACTCGTTTGATGGGTGGACCGATGGATTATACGCCTGGAATTTTTGAAATGGATTTGTCAAAATTGAATCCCGACAATCATTCACATGTGAACAGTACGATTGCGAATCAATTGGCTTTATATGTAACGATGTACAGCCCTTTGCAAATGGCGGCAGATTTACCTGAAAACTACAACCGTTTTTCTGATGCATTCCAGTTTATCAAGGATGTGGCTATAGATTGGACAGTGAGTAAATACCTAGAAGCAGAACCGGGACAGTACATCACTGTTGCCCGAAAAGCAAAAGGAACCAACAACTGGTTTGTGGGCAATGTAAACGGGGAAACTCCGCGTACCTCAAACATCAAGTTTGACTTCTTGGAAAAAGGGAAAAAATATGTGGCTACTATTTATGCAGATGCAAAGGATGCACATTACAAAACGAACCCCCAAGCGTATACCATCCGTAAAATGACGGTAACGAGCAAATCAAAGTTATCACAGGTGTCAGCTCCTGGTGGAGGTTATGCCATCAGCATAATTGAAATCAAAAAATAATTTATGATAGAAATAAAAAAGGCTGTCTAGAAATAGACAGCCTTTTTGCATTTTATAAGGTTTTAAAACTAATTTACTTTGATCAGCTTAACATCGAAAACAAGCACGGAACCTCCGGGAATGGGACCGCTGTCATTACTTCCGTAACCTAAGTGAGCAGGAACCAAAAGAATCCCGCTTCCGCCCTCTTTAAAATAAGGAATTCCTTCTGTCCAGCCTTTTATAACTTGATTCAATCCGAAGGTAAGACCACCCGGTTTACCTGCATCAAAAACAGATCCGTCAGTGAAGTACCCTTTGTATTCTACAGTTACGGTCGATGAAGCAGTGGGCTGTGCGCCGGTACCGGGCTCATCAATCACATAATACAAACCCGAATCGCTTCTTTGGGCAGATAAATTATTTTTTGCTACGTAAGCACTGATTTCTTGCTCGTTTTGGGCAACGTAATCGCTTTCTTTGTCTTTTGAACAAGACACAAAAAGAGTTAGGACAAGTGCAGATAAGATGTATTTCATGTTGAGATTTATTTAGAAGCGCCAAATATACTAAAATTACGCAACGAATTAGTGTCAAAAATCATGACAACAGCTAGTTAAAAGAGTTTGTTTTTGAATAAAAATCACTAATCCCCAAATACCTGCACATCATCTATTTGGAAAGCGCCATCCAATGCCAGGTTTTTGCCAGAGCCAATGTATTTGAAAGCGATATTAATTTTTCCTGTATAAGATGACAGGTCGACTCCGCCGCTGCCCACAAACTGATACCATGGCGTTTCCTGTTTGGGCAAAATTACCGAAACCGGAATCCAAGTCGCTGTCTTCACATTCAGGCCGTCAAAATTATTGGAAACATAAACCTCTATTGTGTTTAAGGATGAGTCCACGTCCAGATGGTGCTGGGCGGTTCTAAAAGTCAGTATCTCATTGGTATGCGAATCCATATCTATTTTTGGCGTAATCAACCAAGCGATATTAGAGTTAACCTTTGTTCCGCTAATTACAAATTCCGCATAGCCGTTGCCCGAACGCACTCCTCCTTTCCAAAATAAGGTTCCGCTCTGTACGATGTTTGCCCAGCCCGGAAGGCTCAGGTTAGACTTGTCAACAACGTTTTTAAAATCCTCAGAAAAGAACGGAATAGCCCTCTCACCCGAAATCATAACATCGCTTTCGGAGCGCGCAAGCAATTGGTAATCGGAGGCAAATTTGGTTAAAATCCCTCTGACTTTTCCGCTTCCGTTGGGCACTAGCTTACCGGAAAAATCCGCATAACTGCTGGTTCTGAAAATGACTTGGTTCCCTTTTTTGTCAATCAAGTTCCAATTCGTCGCTCCGCCAACATTGTTCGTTTCTTCAAAATAATGGCGTCCGATGGCGTCTTCCGAAAACTGCACCTCCGACAACTCAACGAGCGTATTCAAATTGGAGTCGTTCAGCAAATCCGGAATGGAGATTGGCCGAACCAGTTGGTCTTCGGTTAAAGTGGTACAAGAGGCATGCAATACGTTTTTGTAGTCAGTTTGGGAAAGTCTACCCACGGCTCCTTCGTTATAGGAATTAACGTAAATCCCTCCTATTTGTAAACTTCCGTAGTTGATATCGGTATATTGATCTTTCAATTTCACGTACACTTTATTTCCAAATCTAAAATCGACATAGGTATTGGTTGCATCCAAGGGAACGCTAAATCCTATAGCCGGTGTTGTGGCTGTAGCCAAAGTTTGAAAGGAGATGCTCTTGAAAAAATTACCGTATTCATCCGTTGAAACAACATAGGCCTCGATAACATCATCATACACGTATTGTGAAACTATCGCTCCCGCTGTGGCATGAACGTCGCCCACCGTTTTATTTACGACCAAATCAGGTTGATTGCATATCAATTTAGGAACAGCAACCTCATCATTGACGCAACCGGAAAAAACGGTAACCAAAATCAGCAATGAAAAAATAGTATGGAAAGTAGCTCTCATAATAAATGGTTTTAAAAATTGAAACTGAGGTTTACGAAATAAGTCCTTCCGTAGCCATAAAAATATTTGTTGCCAAAAGAAGGAGTTCCACTGGATACGTCTTGATTGAGTTGCCTGAAATTTGCGTTTCTTGCCTGTTCATATCCTCCTGTTTTATATATTTTATCTAATGCATTATTAATGCTAACGAAAAGTCCTAAGTTTTTTCCGTTGATGCGCCATGATTTTCCTCCAGTGAAATTCAATAATGCGACCGGATCGAACTTTTCCTGTTTTAGCAATTCCGACGCACGCTCTTCCGACGCTTCGGGAAATGGGAATCCGCTGGCGGGGTTTGTATAAAAACTGTTCGTTCTGGAAATGGGAGATACGTCGATATAGGTTTCTGCCAGATAATTTATGTTTGAGCCAATCCACCAGTATTTGGGGTCACGATATTCTATCCCTAAAGCATACGCTTGCTGCGGCATCCCGGCTTGTTTGTAATTCTTTAGCAAGGTCTTTCCGAAATCAAATGACGGATTGCTCTTTTCCACAGTGGCAACGGCATCATTTGTTACACTTAAGCTGGGATTGCTGTCGTAGGTGTATTTTCCATAAGCGGCAGAAAAACTGCTTTTGATCGTGGCGGTCAATTGGTATTCAAAACTGAATTCGGCGCCCATGTTCTTTTTGTCCAACTGGGTTAGTGTTTGGCTCACAAATGCGTTCGTGTTTGTGTATCCCGCGCCATTATCAAAAATCCCCTCGGCATAAAAAAAGGAAGTTTTCGTCGCGTCTTTTATCGTGGCGTAGTAGGCCGTCAACCGCGATTTGAGTTTTGGGGAACGGAATACGTAGGTAGCATCCAGACTATTTATGTTCTCGCTTTGCAGTCCGCCAGCTATCAAGTTGTTCAAACGCGAATTCGGGAAACTGCTCCGAATCGTAGGCGCCCTGGTCAAATGGGCTCCGTTAAAAGTCAACAGCCGCTTTCCCGACAGTTTATAGGTCAACCCGCCCTTGAAACCGAAATTTTCGAATTGCAGTTTCTCGCTTTTGCCAAAAGAAATCGTTTCATAAATTCCGTTTTTATATAATCCTTCTCTTTGATAATTCGTACTGCAGAAGGATTGTGCCAAGTAAAAATCGATTTTGTCGTACGAAAACTTGAACTGGCTGAAGACATCGAGAGTATTCGCCACATAATTGTAATTGTAGCCGTAAGCATCGCCCTCCAGCACTTGCCGATTGGGGTTATTCAAATCAGATTGTGCCTGGTTTCCGGTGTAAAAACCGTCG
>NZ_DATBVQ010000008.1:0-7217 GCF_036515215.1 Flavobacterium sp. | reverse complement strand
CTACGGAATTACCGTTTACCAGGAGCAGGTAATGCTTTTGTCCCAAAAACTGGCCGATTTCTCCAAGGGAGATGCCGATGTATTGCGTAAAGCGATGGGGAAAAAGCAAAAGGATGTCTTGGACAAGATGAAGCCTAAGTTTATCAGCCAGGCTGCAGCCAAAGGACATGCCGAAGACAAACTGGAAAAAATATGGAAAGACTGGGAAGCCTTTGCGGAATATGCCTTCAATAAGTCTCACTCTACCTGTTATGCTTGGATCGCATACCAAACGGCCTATCTAAAAGCCAATTATCCTGCTGAATATATGGCGGCGGTGTTGTCCAATAATATGAGTGACATTAAACAAGTGTCTTTCTTTATGGAAGAATGTAAACGAATGGGACTGGAAGTATTGGGACCGGACGTGAATGAGTCCTTCTACAAATTTACCGTAAATGACAATTATGCGGTACGTTTTGGAATGGGTGCTATCAAAGGTGTAGGTGCAGGTGCCGTTGCCACTATAGTTGAAAAAAGAAAAGATGGAAAATATAAGTCGATTTTTGACTTGACCAAACGAATCGATTTGCGTGCCGCCAACAAAAAGGCATTGGAGAATTTGGCGCTGGCTGGAGGTTTCGATTCCTTTTTGGGCACGACTCGGGCGCAATATTTTCATGATGACGGGGACGGAATCACCTTTTACGAAAAAGCGATTCGCTATGGCGCAAAATTCCAGGAGAACGAGAACTCATCGCAGGTAAGTTTGTTTGGGGAAAGCAGCGATGTGCAGATAGCAGAGCCAATCGTGCCGCCTTGCGAGGACTGGAGCACGATGGAAAAACTAGCCAAAGAAAAGGAAGTGGTCGGGATTTATATCTCGGGACATCCATTGGACGATTATAAGTTTGAGATGAAATATTTTTGTAATGCCAAACTGGAAGCGCTGAGAAGCATGGAACTCCATGTGGGAAAAAGCTTGACTTTTGGGGGAATCATCAATGATGTGCAACACAGAGTAGCCAAAAACGGGAAAGGTTGGGCTATATTCACATTAGAGGGTTATGATGAAAGTTACGAGTTTAAGATCTTTGGTGAAGAGTACTTGAAGTTTCGTCATTTCTTGATTCAGAACAACTTCACTTATATGAAAGTTTCGGTCAAAGAGGGATGGACGAATCAGGATACGGGCAAGAAAAGCGACCCGAGGATTCAGTTCACTTTGGTTCAATACTTACAGGACGTTTTGGATACCTTTGCCAAAAAACTGATTGTTTTATTGAATATCACCGATCTTCAGGCAGAGTTTATTCATAAATTAAGTCATCTTTTCCAGGAAAATAAAGGGGACAATCAAGTGTCATTCGAAATTATGGAATTGGAGAAAATTAAGAAAATAATTGAGACGGCTCCACTTCTCCTTGACAATGAAACAGATGATTTTGTCGAAGGGAATGACGATATTGAGGTTTCTGAACCTGAAGGAAAGGAAGCTGTTTCAGTTACCGAAGTGGAGGAAATAAAAGTGGTGACCAAACTGACAATGCCAAGCAGAAGACTAAAAATCAAAATATCGAATGAATTATTGGTAGAGCTAGAGAAAATGCAGATTAATTTTAAGTTGAACTAGGTTGGAATTTATTTAAACCCGTTTTTTGATTCAAATGAACAGAAAAATCGTTATAGTGTGACGATTTTTCTGCTTTTTTTTCCCTTTTAATACGGTTTGGGCTTGTTTTTAAGATGCTTTTGGATTTTATAATGTTAATGTTTTAATCGTAAACGGTTGGTTTTTATATGCATGCATATAATTAGTTTTTTGTGTCGAAAGTTCTACGTGAAATTAAGAAATGCAACGGTTTAATTTATTTAATTTTGTTGTAAAACTAAAATAAAAATCATGAAAACAAAGCTGTTTGTATTAGGGCTTATGGCATGCTCAATGACTATGTTAGGGCAAACCGATAAAAAAGGAAGTAAGAGAGAAAACTGGTATTTTAAAGTAGGAGCATCTTATTTTACGCAGGCTGCCGCTACCGAGTTTCCCAACGTTAACGGGCGTGAACCTTTGAAGGAGGTTTATGTTGGCGGAGAGTTAGTTTCCAAAGAAAGTATAACTGGGTCTTTTGGCGAAGGATTCCGTTACGGAGGGAATGCCGGATACCGTTTTACGGATCGTTTAGGCATTGAAATGGGCATAAACTATTATAAAAGCAAAGGTAAAACGATGGTGGAAACCATTTCCGATGGCGTTTCCGTTTTTAAATCGGACGGACAAGTTACCGCTTTAGATGTGGCCCCCGCTTTAGTGCTGTACTTAGGTGAAGTAAAAGGGTTTGAGCCTTATACAAAGGTGGGAGTTATCGTGCCGTTAAACGGAAGATTAGAAATTGAAACGAATGCAATCGCCGCTCCAGGGGTAAAAGTATTCAGTAGAGATAAAATCAATCCAAATATAACGGGAGGATTTCTTGCCGCGCTGGGAACTTCTTATAAATTAAAAGATAAGCTATCGGCCTATGCTGAAGTGGAATACCGTAATTTTACCGTTCACGGAAAAACAAAGGAAACTACGGCGTTTACAATAAACGGGCAGAATCAGTTGGACACTCGCACAACGGCTCAGATACATACGAATTACACAGATCATTTAGACAGTAGTTCTAATAATGCAGAGTTTAACACTGTTGATAGTTCAAGACCAACAGATGATTTGAGTTCTTACATCAGCATTAGCGGGGTTGGTTTAACTCTAGGTCTTAGATATAGTTTGTAATGTTGCATATAAATTTATAATTGAAGAGGATGTTTTAAAGAACGTCCTCTTTTTTTGTTTAAAATAAAATGGTAGGGACCGCATGCTAGCCCTGATCGCAGCGGCATCCTTTTATTTCCTTCTTTAGGCGATAAAAGATATAGCGAAGAGCAGGAAACGGCTCCTAATCAATAAAAATGTTAGCTAAAATCAGATAAATAGCAATTGTCAATGCTTTCATAACCAAAACTAATTTGGGAATAGCGTTTCATTTGGTTTTAATTTCTAAATTTGTATTCTAGTTTTGAATAAGATCAGAACTTTAAACTTTAAACAAAGATATTATGGCATTAGCAATAACAGACGCTACTTTTGAAGAAGTAGTTTTGAAATCAACAAAACCGGTAATGGTGGATTTTTGGGCAGCATGGTGCGGGCCTTGTAGAATGGTAGGACCAATCATTGACGAATTGAGTACTGAATATGACGGAAAAGTGGTAATTGGGAAAGTTGATGTTGACGCAAACCAAGAATTTGCAGCAAAATACGGAGTGAGAAACATACCTACAGTACTGGTTTTTCATAACGGAGAAGTCGTAGGGAAACAAGTAGGAGTAGCTCCGAAACAAACCTACGCAGATAGTTTAGACGCGTTGTTGTAATCGGTAGATTATGATTTATATAGGAAAGGTTTGGCGAAAGTCAAACCTTTTTTTGTTTAAGATAAGTTCGTTTTTACTTCCACTGTGCATCCGGCTCTTTTTGGAATCCATTAATTTTCAAATCATTCCTTCTTTCACTATATTTGGTAGATGAAGATTGAATCGCAAATAGAAAAGATTTCCAGATTTCAGCATCTTGAGTTGTTGGCCAATCAAATTGTGGAAGGATTTATTTCAGGCATGCACAAAAGTCCCTTTCATGGCTTCTCGGCCGAATTTGCCGAGCATAAGGTTTATAATGCGGGGGAAAGCACCAAACACATCGATTGGAAGTTATTTGCCAAGACGGACCGTCTGTACACCAAACGCTTTGAGGAGGAAACCAATTTGCGTTGTCATATCATTATTGACAATTCTTCGTCGATGCATTATCCAAAATTAAAAGACAATCAAAACTTTTATGAAAACAAAATCGGATTCTCCGTTTTGGCCTCGGCAGTTTTAATGAAGCTGTTGAAGAAGCAGCGGGACGCGGTGGGCTTGAGTGTGTTTTCCGACAGTTATGAATACTATGCGCCCGAAAAGGGCAGTGACCGCCATCATAGGATGGTTTTTAACACGCTTGAAAATTTATTAATAAAGACTACAGTTAGTAAAAGGACCGATACGGTCACCTTTTTGCACCAAATTGCAGAAAAGATACATCGCCGGTCGATGATTATCCTTTTTACCGATATGTTTCAGTCCGGTAAAGACGACGCGGGAGAGGAAGCTTTGCTGAATGCATTGCAACACTTGAAGCACAACAAGCATAAGGTGGTGTTGTTTCATGTCGTGGATTCTAAAACGGAGTTGAATTTCGATTTCGATAACACGCCCAGAAAATTCATAGATGTAGAAACGGGCGAGGAAATTTCCGTTTTTGCCGATAATGTGAAGCTGGAATATGAAAAACAAGCCCAGCTGTACTTCAAAAAGTTGGCATTAAGTTGCACTCAAAACAGGATTAAGTACGTTCCGGTAAATGTTGGTGAAAATTTCGAAAAAATATTGTTGACATATTTGGCTGAGAAACAAAACTTTGGATAGTTATTCGAAAAAAAAGCATTTATTTTAAGTGAAAACGTTTGTGTAACTCGAAATCTATTGTATCTTTGCCACCGCAATAATGAGTGGGTCTGGTAGTTCAGTTGGTTAGAATACCTGCCTGTCACGCAGGGGGTCGCGGGTTCGAGTCCCGTCCAGACCGCATATTGGGGAGAGCCTTTCTTAACGGAAAGGCTTTTTTGCCCCCATTAAGTTTTTTAAGATTAGTTGTGTTGTTTGGTTAGCCTTTGTAAGCTAACCAGGTTTAGTAGTTAGACCAATGAAAAGCTTTCCATTTCTGAATTTATTCAGGACTTGGATGGCTTTTTTGATTTAGGGCTACTGAAGTCTATCATGAGCCAAAGTTGAAATCAAAATTGAGCCAAGCCATTGGCGTGTTCTGAAGGAGACGTTTTATATTTATTAAACCTCCAAAAACCAAATCAAACCTTTTTATTTTTCTGTTTAAAGGGACCAAGTCCAAAATTTGTTTGTTAAAAGTAAGAGAAGGCTTGCGGTTTTAAAGCAATCGCAAAAATCGATATGTTTTAGACAAGAATAAACCTGTTTAAAGGGTTTAAAGTAAGGTAGTTGAATAATAACTGAATTGATTTTTTTAAAAAAGCTTAAAACTGTTGTGTGAATCAACTTCTATTGTATCTTTGCCACCGCAATAATGAGTGGGTCTGGTAGTTCAGTTGGTTAGAATACCTGCCTGTCACGCAGGGGGTCGCGGGTTCGAGTCCCGTCCAGACCGCAATATTGGGGAAAGCCTTTCTTAACGGAAAGGCTTTTTTTTGTTTCAATAAGGTATTTAAAGCTAGTTGTGTTGTTTTGGTCGGCCTTGTAAGCTGACCGGGTTTAGTAGTTAGACCAATGATCTCGTCTTTTGGGACGAGACCACTTCATTGTGGGTGGCTTTTTTAATTATTTAAGGCTGTTTCTTGTCCTTATATCCTCCTTGTTTACTTATTTACTTCAAAAAAGACATATTATCAGGTGTCCCACTTTTCTAAACCAAATACTATAAAACAATGAACAATTATAAAATTTCAATATTATCTTGCTTCAGAAGACAAAAGTAAACAAACAAGGAAAATGCCCTATTAGATATAGAATTACATTCAATGAAGGAAGATGTGAATTTTCCTATGGACAGTTTGTAAAGCCTGACAATGGTGAAGTAAACGAAATTGCTATTAATTATTAATTTATATTTTTAAAATTAAAAAACAATTCTTTTTCTTACATCAATAAAAATAATGTGTTTTAAGTCGATTTTATTTGCATTTAACCTGTCTGTTTAAAAAAATAAAACTGGCTTTTCCGTCATTAACATCAAATGATGTAAGATTATGTACTCCCCAAGATTAAGCTTTTCCTCAAAAGAACTTGGTTCTTGGAGTGACATTTCTGTCTGGACTGCAGCACCAAAAAGATATCGATTGCGTAAAAAAAAGCCGATTTCCCATCAAAAAAGGCCGGGCCGAATATATTCTAACGTTATAGTTAGGACAGCAACCAATGTTGAAAACTATACATTACCACAACATTCGTGTTTTGTTATGTCTTTTCTTTTTCAAATCGTATGGCGCTTATTTCTAGGCGTGTAGATTTTTTTTGTTGTTCCAAGCAAAACATCATTTTTAGAAGATTGAATGGTTTTAATATATGTCATTTAATTCCTACTTAGATTAATAGCTTTAATTTTAGATTTTACCTTCTGTTACTGTTTCAATCAACTGATGCAGAATAAAAAACAATTCCTGATGTTTTCCGGTAGTCAAATTTATGTTCAAATGACATCCCCTATACTATTAATTATTTAAGGATTATTATCGGATTTTATAATAAAAAATACCATTATGATAAAAAATTACGCTGCTTACAAAAAAACCTGCTTCACTATAGCTTTTTTTATCATTACATTTTTCGGATATTCACAAACAACAACCTTTACAACTACTGGTACTTTTACAGTTCCTGCCGGAGTCACCTCTATAACTATTGAAGCTTGGGGTGGCGGCGGTACTGGTGGTGGTGCTCTTGGAAACCCCTCTGGAGCAGGTGGAGGAGCTGGAGGAGCTTATGTGAGAAACAACTCCTTAAGTGTGACTCCCGGAGCATCCTACGCTGTTACAGTTGGAATTCAAACAACAGGAACTCTTGGAAATGGACAGGATGGGTATCCATCTTCCTTTGCATTAAGTTCAACTCCGGCTATTTTGCTAATTAATGCAGTGGGCGGTAACGGAGGTAAGTGGGCCCCTGACCCCAATTCTTATGGTAATGGAGGAGCACAGAGTTCAACTGGAAACATTGGAGGGACCACCTCTAATGTTTATGGCTCTGCTGGGACTAATGGAACAGCAGCAAAATCTGGCGATGGAGGAAATTCCGGTGGTGGGGCATTAGGGGGTACTGGCACAAATACAATTTTTACTAACCCTGGTAGTTTATATGGCGGTGGCGGTAGTGGGGGATTTGCACCTACTAACCCTGATAGAGTCGGAGGTTATGGTGCGGCAGGTAAAGTAGTCATCACTACGAATCCAATTTCAGCTCAAGCAATTAATATTCAAGGAAACGATATTTCAATTGCAGACGCAGATTCAACTCCCTCACCAACTGATGGAACTGATTTTGGTTCCACTCAAATAGTGTCAGCCCCAATCACAAAGGTTTTTACGATACAAAATACCGGTGGACAAGTATTAACCGTAGGAGCTATT
>NZ_DATBVQ010000007.1:0-31691 GCF_036515215.1 Flavobacterium sp. | reverse complement strand
CCGTGGAACCCTATACGGAACGGAAATCAATTTCGACCGAACATACCTTTGGGCAGGACACCATCGACATTCAAAAACTGAAATCGGTGCTTGTGGGCATGGTCGAAAAACTGGCTTTTCAGCTGCGATCCGAAGAATGGCTGACCTCGACTGTGGTCATCAAGATACGCTATGCCAATTTTGATACCGAAACCAAACAATGCAAAATAGCCTATACCTCAGCCGACCATATTCTGACCAAAAATGTAACGGACTTATTTGATAAACTGTACCAGCGCCGCATGCGCCTCCGCTTGATCGGAATCCGTTTCAGCGGACTCGTCAGAGGCACGTACCAAATCAACATGTTTGAGGACACCGAAGAGATGCTCTCGCTGTACCAAGCCATGGACAGGATGAAAAGCAGGTACGGTTTTGATGCCGTAATGCGTTGTGCCGGGGCAACGTTCAAACCCAATAACAAAATCGAAATTTTGAAACGCAAATCATAACGCAATGTACCTCAACTGCCACTCTTACCATTCCCTGCGCTACGGTACCATCCCACTGGATGAGCTCATTCGGCAGGCCGCCGACTGTAATGTCAAGGCGATGGCATTAACGGACATCAACACGGTGACCGGAATTTATGATTTCATAAAAGGCTGTGAAGAAGCCAACATCAGACCACTGGTGGGGATAGAATTTCGCTGCAGCAATCAATTGCGCTATATCGGCTTGGCCAAAAATGCAAATGGGCTGGCGGAAATGAACCGCTTCCTGACCAAACACAATTTCGAGAATAGCCCCTTGCCATTGGTAGCTCCTGAGTTCAACGACATATGCATCATTTATCCTTTCGAAAATGCGCCAAAAGTTTTAAAAGAATATGAATATGCGGGAATCTGTGCGGAGCAGCTTCCAAAATTGTTCCTCCCGGAATGGAGGGCCCGGCTTGACAAAATGGTGGTGCTACAATCCGTCACCTTCCGGACAAAAAGAGAATTCAATTTGCACAAAATACTCCGTGCCATTGACACCAACGTAATTTTATCAAAACTCACCGAAAACGATTATTGCAAAACATCTGAGGTAATGGTTCCCTTGGAGGAATTGCTTGCCCAATTTGAGGAGTATCCGCAAATCATCCAAAACACCGAAAAAATCATCGGACAGTGCCATTACGAATTCGACTTCAAAACGCCCAAAAACAAAAAGTACTATTCGGGAAGCCAAAAAAGTGACATGCAACTTTTGACCAATCTCGCCCGAGAAGGCTTATTGAAAAAGTACGGTAATGACAATCCGCAAGCGGAAGCAAGAGTGGAAAAGGAATTGAAGGTCATTGACCAGTTGGAATTCAGCGGTTATTTCCTGATCACCTGGGACATAATCCAATACAGCATCAGTCAGGGCTTTCTTCACATCGGTCGCGGTAGCGGCGCCAACAGTATCGTAAGCTATTGTTTGGGCATAACGGACATCTGCCCTATTGAACTGGATTTGTATTTTGAGCGCTTCCTGAATGTCAACCGCAAGAGCCCTCCCGATTTTGACATTGACTGGTCCTGGAAAGAACGCGACACCATTCTGAGGTACATTTTTGACAAATATGGTGCGGATCATGTGGCTTTTTGCGGAACCAACGTCGAATTTAAATACCGCTCCATATTCCGGGAAGTGGGCAAAGTGTTTGGCCTGCCCAAAGAAGAATTGGATCAATTGGCCAAAAACCCGATGGCCTTACACGATAAAAACAAAATCGTAAAGCTAGTCCAAGAATACGGGATGCTACTCGAGAAATACCCCAATCAGAGAAGCATGCATTCCTGCGGGATATTGATTTCGGAAGAACCCATCACCAATTATACCCCTTTGGAAATGCCTCCCAAGGGTTTTCCGATCGTGCTCTTCGACATGCACGTTGCGGAGGATATTGGCTTTGAAAAATTTGACATCCTCAGCCAGCGCGGCATTGGCCATATCGATGACAGTGTCAAGCTGATAGAGAAAAACAGGGGAATCAAAGTCGATATCCGCGATACGACTTTATCAAAAAATGAGGCCAAGGCCAATGCGTTTCTGAGCCATGGAAAAACCATTGGCTGTTTCTATATCGAAAGCCCGGCCATGCGGGGGCTGTTGCGCCGCCTCAAATGCGACAACTACAAGACCCTCGTAGCGGCCTCATCGATCATCCGCCCGGGTGTTGCCCAATCCGGCATGATGAAAGAATACATCTTCCGGCATAACCATCCGGACCGTTTCGAGTATTTTCATGATGTTTTTAAGGAACAACTCGGCGAAACCTACGGTGTTATGGTCTATCAGGAAGACGTGATTAAGATCGCTTTGCATTATGCGGGACTTCCCGCCGCCGATGGTGATATTTTACGTCGGGCCATGAGTGGCAAAGGCCGATCGAAGGCGGCTTTACAAAAAGTGAAAGACAATTACTTTGCTTGCTGCGCGCAAAAAGGGCATCCTTTGAAGTTGAGCGAAGAAATATACCGACAAATTGAATCCTTTGCCGGTTACTCGTTCTGTAAGGCACACTCCGCTTCCTATGCGGTTGAAAGTTACCAAAGCCTCTACCTCAAGGTATATTACCCTATTGAGTTCATGGTCGCCGTGATCAATAACCATGGCGGTTTTTACCGTACCGAAGTCTATGTGCACGAAGCCAAGATGTCTGGGGCAACCATACACAATCCATGCGTCAATAAAAGTGAATACGAAACGGCATTATATGGGATCGACGTCTATCTTGGCTTGATGCAGCTCGAAGGTTTGGAAACCAAAATAGCGCATTTTATAGTTAGGGAGCGCGAGGCACACGGCGAATTCGGATCGTTGGAGGATTTCATCAACCGCATTCCGATAGGCATTGAAGGTATACAGATTCTGATTTTTATCGGCGCCTTCCGTTTTACAGGCAAGACAAAAAACCAGTTGCTGGTGATTGCCAGACTGATCCTGGTCAATTTCAAACCCGAAAACAGAAACCTGATGCTCCTTCAGGAACCTATCAAGGAATATACGCTGCCCGTACTCGAACGCTCCGCTTTTGAAGATGCCTTCGACGAAATCGAGCTGTTGAGTTTCCCGGTTTCCTGCACCCCGTTCGATTTGCTGCAGACAAAATATCGCGGACAAGTAATGGCAAAGGACTTATTAAGTCACCATAAAAAGACCGTAAAGATGATCGCTTATCTTATTTCCAGAAAGCACGTGCCCACCAAAATGGGAGCCATGTATTTTGGAACCTGGATTGATCATGAAGGAGAATATTTCGATACCGCACATTTTACAAACAGCCTTCAAAAATATCCCTTTCAAGGGGGCGGATGTTATCTGCTTCTCGGAACTGTCGAGGTTGATTATCATTTCCCCACCATTACCGTCAGCAAAATGGCCAAAATGCCCTTCGTGCCCGATCCGCGTTATTCCAACACAAGCGACAGACAATATAAAGTGCACGAGCAGATTCGGGAAGATGTGAGCATGACGCATCGGGCGCCCTATCCACAGGAGCACGAAATTAATCTACCAAGGCATAAAATGGGTTAACCAAAAAAATTAAAACGACCTGAATCAAAAAATGGAAAGCAATTGCATAAAAAAAACCCGAAACTCAGGTCTCGGGTTATTTGATGCATCTCAATAATCAGTCTTCTAAATCCCCCAGTTTTCAAAGGCATGAATCATTCTTCTTACATTATTAATATATTCATGATGATTATAAATCGTGCCATTTTTTCTTTCGCTAAAACTATCATTTATTTCATCCCCAACACTGCTACTTGAATAGTTTACAATCGTTTTTTATTTTATTGTTTTTATCTACAATAAATTACCTATGCATTGACATATCAATTTTTATGCACTTGAAAAACCGCCTTCTAATCATAGGGAATTCTCAGCCGAGAAAAATCAGTTGATTTTGTCCAAGATTGTCAGACACAAGACATCGACGATAGAAATTTTACTTACAAAAAGTACTTTTCACTCGCATTCTATTTAAGGTAACTCCTTCTGTTTCCGCAAAATAAAATCGATGCCGTCAACGATATCGCCTTCTGCAGATGTCTTTATCGTGAAATATTGGCATGGTGGATCCGCCACAAAATTAAGATTGCTCAGCTGCTCCATATCTACGCAGGCTCTATATTCCCCTGGTTTAAGTCCCAGTTTGTATATGTAGCCATCTGACTCCGAAAGTGTTTCCGCCACGACTGTTTCGCCGTCTTTTTTGTATATTTTAATAGAAATTCGGCCTATCCCTTTCAACGAATTTTCTTTATCGATATATGTCATACCACTAATTTCTCCCATCGAGAGAATAGGCACGTCAATACGTTTGAACTGATTTGGATCTACTAAAACTTGGTAGGTTTTGTGTTTAAAACGCCAGGCAATATTATCTAAATCGGCATCATTAAATGTAACCCTATAATTGGTAAACGAATTCAGGTTCGGAATACGCACTATGGAGTCCTTTTCGCTAAAAACGGCCCTTCCCCCATCTACTTTTGCGGCAGTTATTTTTACCAAATGTTCTCCCTTATCGAAAATACCATTTTGGTTTAAATCTAGGAAAGGATAGAGAATAATGCCACCTTTACCTACTGACGAGTTATTAGTGGAATTAATGTTGCCGTTCCCTGCTCCAAAAGCCAGACTCCCTTGCGCACTAATGGAAGTACTGCCGTTCCTCTTGCTTTGCGATGTTGAAACGGAAGATCTTGCGAAAGAAAAATCGTATTTGCAGCCCACATTTAAATAAAAATCATTTGATAGCATATTTCTTTGGAAAGAAGCCGAAAAATAACCTTTTGCAATTCTTTTTTCCAACGCTGTTTCATAGGACATTAATACGGCGTCACTGGCATTATAACGCACTGACGATCGTAAAATATAGTTATTTCTAAATCTATACCCCAATACTAAATCATTTGTAATATAGGGATCTTTCTGGTCTACCCAATTGATTTGTGTTGATGCATTGGCATTAAATTGTTTATAATAGGCCGAAAACATCAGATTGGAATAGTTATAATTAAATTTATCATAAACCAGCTGGGAGTAATCCATTCGAAAATAACCACTTACTTTTTTGTACCGAAACGGAACAGACAGCTTCGCTTTCCGCTCTTCAGAAGCATTAAATAGAGTCACCCTTTGTCCTTCAACGTATTTGGCATAATCAAGTTCCAATAATACATCTTTGGTAATATAGTAATTTAATAATCCCTTAGTTCTCACTCCGTGAACATACTCCCAATTTAACGTCAATTTACTAAAAGGCTGAGCAGTTACTGTCGCAAATGGAATTAGACCACCGTCAGGCAATGAGGATAAGTATTCTATACCTCCGCCGACAGTTAAGATGCGGTTGACACCATAATTAAATTCCCCTTTCCCGAAACGACTCCCAATACTATCTTGGACTATACCGGCGGATAGCCCATATTCAAACTCATTAGGAGCTACAACAGTATAAGGAACATTCATTTCCCGTTCTTCCGTACGCTCTTCTCCGGTAGGACCGTAATATTTTAATTTTAGTGTTGTGAAACCATAAACAATTGGAACTTTAAATATAAAGGCCCCGGATGCGTCAGCTGTTGTAAAATCAACTAAAACATCGTTGATATACAACTCCACTGTCCAATTGGGTTCCGTAATTTCATCGATGATATAACTTCCTTTTGCTTTTCGAACCGTGGTGGGTGAGTTTCGAATGCTGGCTCCCACTATCGGAGCGTTAATAAACGAAATCGTCGGAACGCTTATTTTACCCACTTGGGCTTGTTTGATGAAAGTCTTATCGTTATCTATCCACCTCCATAGGTACTGCAGCTGCCGATTGTCAAATTTGTATTGATCGTAATAATTCACGGAAATATTGGCCTCACCATAGAGCAATTCTGTTCCCAGACTTAAACCAACAACATTATTGGTGCTGCCTTTCCAGTTTTGAAATGAGGAAGCGACCCAGTCCAGGGTACCGAGCTTGAATAAATGATAGTTTCGATTGATAGCGGTATCTGCGACCATTTCGCCTTTTACTTTTGCAATATTGGATCGGATTTTCTCCAGCCGCATTTGTTTCACAATGGGCAACTCAAAATCTGCTTTTAGTTTTATGGTTAAGGATCTATAGTTGAAATCCAGAGTGATCCCGAAAGCTTTTGCAAAAAGGGAGGGTTCCATATATAAGCTCCCTGATTCTTTTAATAATTTATCTTGAGCCTTAATTACCCTATCTCCCACTTTTATTAGCCCTTTTGCAAAGTCAATGGAATAGGGCTCGTGGTTGTTTCCAATGAATCCCTCAAAACTAATTCCTTTCAAACCGTCAGTACAGGGTATTTTTAGTGCTCTGAATAAATCTTCGATATTAATAAACAATAAATCATCGTCTGTATATATCACATCCAAATCAAAACTGCCTACCCCTTCAATAATTACCGTTACCGGAAATAAATCATAGTCGACCGGATCAGTCGATTTCTCCTTTATGAAACTGTCATTAGGTTTTTCCTCATGAGTGTTGAAAGAGCATAAAAGAATAGCTACAAATAAAATTCTAATTACAAATGAGACTTGAGAGGTCACAATTAATCTAAGAAATGCGGCATAATATACACTATAGTCCTTTTTCGGCATTCCCTATTCTTGATTAAAGGTAATGAAAAAAGTACCAGTATAGGTGCCCGGAATTGCTGCACCTGGGATATCAAGTGTACCCCCAACTCTTAGAAGAGTTGTGAAATCACGATTATTATTGGTGGGAAAGTACGCTCCATTAATTCCTTTTTCGGTTGGACCAATATTGAGCGTAAGAGAGCCTCCATTGCTACCTGTTAAAGTAGAAGTGGGTGAAAAATCGAGATGAACATTCCTCCCTTGAAGTAGCTTCACTTCAAAAATGGCCGGTTGCGCATAGGGTGCACCGCCCAATACTGCAATACTTCCAGTAGCAGTTCTACTTCCATCCCATCCTACTAACACACTACCACCAGCACCGCCAGTAACAACAAAGGTACCAAACTGCAGTGATTGTGTTGCATTTACTTCTATGGATCGTGTTGGCAAGGAAGGCTGTGCATAAGAATAGCCTACACAAAATAGCAGTGCAGTTATCATTATCCCTAACTTATTGGGTGTTGTTTTTGAGTTTATTGTTTTCAATGTCAATTGCTTTTTCAATCCCTGTCAACGAGAATTATCACCTATTAACTATTCAATTATTAAATCGTTTGCCGCATAGAGTATAGCCTTTCCATCACCATTATTACTGTAAGTCACTTTTAATTTTCCCTTTGGCAACGGTTTCTCGTTGGCACTATCTAATCTCAGACTGATGTTTCTCTTATTAATGCTAGTGTACACTCCTACTCCATTTAAATTAGCGATGTCATACGCTTTTCCTCTCTCAGGAACAAATCGTACCAGAATGTCACCATATAATGAAATATTGCCTGCTCGATTAATGGTGAAACTAAGTTTTTGCGTTTGATCCTGTGTTTCCACTTTTAAATCACTTATCGTCACAGTTACATTAGTTTCTCCCGTACGAATGATCACGGGAATACTCATGCCATAAATAGGAATTAGCTGAACGCTTAAACTTTTAGAATCGTTGGCTGTAGTTTTATCTCCAAGTGCCGTATAATCTTTTTCGGATCTGAAGTACAAATGGGAACGGTATTCCCCCGGCTTCATATCCGCTTTACGTCTATATTGCATGACAATTACCTGTGCTTCTTGAGGAGCCAAGGTAACCTTCCTAGGGAAAATACGTAGATATGGATCTGCAAATTGCTGCCCAGATTCTGGTTGTTCTATATCGATAAAACTCCCGTCCTCTTTCATGTCTTTCTGAACGAAGGAAACCGAATAGGTAGTCGTCTCCTTTCCCATATTAACTAAGTTAAGAGACTGTTTCTGCTTATTGCCTTCAAATACTACACGAAAGGGGGTTACCAATAAATCGCTTTGAGCATCCGCTTGAAAACTAAAAGCTAATAAAAGATTCAATAATAATAATAATCTCACTTTCATATTTATGTTTTTGGTGATTAGGTTAAATACCTAATAAATGATTTAACAAATATATGAATTTTAGTATCTGAAAAAAGGCTGTCCTAAAAGCAAGGACAGCCTCATTTGTATTTTTATAATTTTTAGATTATTTATTAATTAGCCCATGATATCATCTAATAGGAAAATGAATTCGGCTAATTTTTTATAAATCTAAACTATTTTTAGTTATAATCTACAGTTACATTATAGACTCCTGCATAAACTCCCGCTACTTGCGTACCAGTTACATTTAGAATACCACCAAGTTTAAAAGTGTCACTTCCAGTTAGAAGAGTACCTGCCGTTGTAGTGTCATCCCCTACTGAGGCCACATAAGTTTTAAGATTATCGATGGTCATGGTAGTAGTACCTGGTTCAGTAACTGTTATGCTGGTCGGTAAGCTAATTGCATAAGTTCGATCTGCAGTACCGGTAACTGTAAATTGTGGAGTACTTGGAGTAGCACCTGAAGTCATAAGCACTACACCTCCAGTAATCGTGCGCGCTGCCGTACTAGCATTAAGTGTAACGGTTCCAGCTGCAGTTAGATACATTGAACCGAATTCTAAAGTTCCAGTCGCGCTAAGAGCAATAGGCGAAGCAATTTCAGCCCCTGCAGTAGTAGCTGTAACTGTATTTGATTGAGCTATAGCACTGTTTGTAAAAAACCCTAATGTAAGGATAGATGCTACTGTAAGTAGGTTATTTTTCATGGTATTTGGTTTTAGTAGATATGGGGATATCTGTTGTAATTTTCTAGTGCAAACATATATTACAACATTGCTTCACTCCTAAAAAACTCTGTAAATGACCAAAAAATCCGATTAAGTGCATGTTTTGAAAATATAAATCCCTAATACCGAAAATTCGCACGATATTTTAAAAATATTATGCAGAAAAAACTTATAAAAAAGATATTGAAAAATCGAATTACTGATTATGGCTTCGAAGAAAAGAGTCTCTAATTCTACTTACAAATTAGAATAAAAATCATAAGTTAAATTTGTTACAGTTTAAAGTAAAACGACTACTGCATTAGATAGCTGTTAGCCCACTTTAATTGGAAGTTGAGAAACTTTGCAGGATGCCAAAGTATAAAAATTGAAATATATTATCAATTGGCGAGACAAATACTTAATTACTATCTAGTTTGAATCGATTGAAAACGATGATTGACATTAAAATAGAAAAGGCTATCCCAAAGGATAGCCGTTATATATTTCTAATCATATTAGTATTCATCTAGTTATAGTCTACAGTAACATAGTAAGTACCCGAATAAAGTCCTTCGGCTTGCTCAGAACCTATGTTTAACTTTCCCCCTAATCTAAAACTATCATCTCCGCTGCTGTTAAGCACCTTACTGATACTGTTGTTGCCTTCATTAATTGCAATATCTTCAGCCGCACCATTAAATCTAATTTTTAGCTCGTTAATAGTCATTGACGTAGATCCGGGTTCAACGACTGTGATCGATGTAGGTAGTGTAATCGAATAGCTACTGTTATATGTTCCAGATACATTAAAAACTGCATTGGAAGCAGGTTCACCGATTAAAGAACCTGAAACTCCTCCATTAAAATCACGAGCAGCATTTGCTGCAGAGAGCACAACTGATCCGGCAACTCCGGATTGTTTAGTACTAGTACCAAAATTCAATGAATTTTGCTCAGTAAGCCTCATGGGAACAATTATACTTGCCCCTGCCGATGAATTGACAGTCGCTAAGGTTTGTGCTTTACTATTTGCTGTAAAACCTATCGTAACAGTGACCAATATAAGTGTTAATAGATTTTTCATGATAATAGCATTTAGATTAATAATGGTATACTGATTCTTTTAATAAATTTACTATTCCATTAGCGACATTACCATCATTTTTGAAATTTCAATCTCTTAAATATAACAAAAAAAATCGGCAAAAGACCTAAAAATCCGATTAAGTACACAAATTAAGTTTTTATATGATAAATTTCCTACACGAATATAATGATACATCTGAATTACGGCATTTTCTATGTACTGTCAGGCTAAAATTTTGGTCGTATCATAATAAAATGAATACTTCATTCTCTTAGGTCAAACTAAACAAGAACCATGAGAGTTTTCCAAAATAGAGGCGTAACTATTTTCGTTATCTAATTTAGACAATTAATTGAGCCATGTAATACTTAAACGCTTTTATTTCAATTATTTACAATAAAAAACTAATGTGATAATTTGCTTTTTGGCAAAAAGATTAAATCTTTAAAGTGATAGGACGTGAGATTTAAGAGATCTTGAATCCTTTCCAAAAACACTTTATATTTCACATATAAATTATATAGAGTGGAAGATAAAAATCCTTGGCTAATATAAATGAGGCAAACGCGAATTCAGTATATGAAAAAACCAATGAAGATAGTTCCACTGGTTTTTTATTCTTTTTATCTGACAATCTGATTTTAGGCCATTCACTGCTGAAACGATCGGGGCATCGATATACCTATTTTAAAGGGGTATACAAAATTTTAGTGTTCATTCGTCCTTTTTCGTTTTTAAGTCGCACCAATAGGATTTGAGTTGCCTTATTCACATTTAACATATGCACTGCTGAACCCTCCAAATCCTTTCGTAATATTAACTTGCCCGAAACATCAAATACTGTAACTTCTGTCTGGACATCTACTGCTTTTAAGTCGACAGCCAGATGACTTCCGTCCATGTAAACCATTGCGGTTAATTCCTTATCTATTGCGGTATCCGCTTCCGAAAAATGCAATACGAAACGACTGGAACCATTTTTTTCCAATGCTTTGAACCTATAAACGGTAGAAGGATTGATGGCGGTAGTTATTTTCGAAAAACGGTCCTCCAATTGCACAAAGTCGAATTCTTTTGAATCAAAATTGAATGCCAAGTTGTAAAACCCGTCCTTTCCTGCCTTAAATTCCAACGGCACCGACTTGTTTTCTGCAGTATCAGTCATATACCGAACAGAGTAATCCTCCTTGTTTGAACTCATATACAGACTAGGAGCGGTAGCCACATGACTAAACAGTTTCGAGGCCCCTTGCTTGCTGTCAGAATAACCAAACTGGATTAGCGCTTCATCGGCTCCTGAGCCTTCTTCTGATTGAACGCTAAGTCGGATCACGCCATTTTTGATTCCCGCATTTTTAAACCAATTTCCGGCACCAGTGTGAACACGAACGGCATTGTCAAATCCCAAGTTACCGTCACCGGAAGCCTTTATAAAATAACCTTGCATGGGTGCTAGATACCTATTGATGGAATTGGTTCCAACTCCCGATGCGGAATTAAAAACGCCATAGTTGTTCGCCGTAGGGTTCCAGACCCACATATCGTGACCACCCACACTGTTTTCCAATTTGGTTCGATCCCAGCCCGAAGAAGCCTGCCAATCGACCGAAGAAGGATAAGGGTTCCCGACAAGGTTAAACGCCCTGTCAGGATCTAACGGGTCAGTAATTGTGCTCGTAATTGGATAATTTATTGGCCCATTATTCAAATCTCCCAAAAACTCCTTGGTGGGATTTACCGCTTGAACCGAATAAAGATAGCCGCGCCCAACGGAAAAATCAATTCCGGGATGCACCGAGTTCCATCCCATTGGAGTAACATCTAATTTGTATTTAAAACTGAAGGATGGTTCATCCCACAGATACAAATCATAACCTGTCCCCGTAGCAGGATTTCCAGTTCCATAACTACCTACCGGCAACCATGAACCACTGATGCCCTGATTAAATACAGGCGAAGAAAGAAAATGCCAGCCTTCTACGGGACCGCTAATATAGCGTTGTACGGTGGCAGGAATATTATCCGAATTATGCATTAGTGAGGCTGTTCCGGTCGCGTCTGATTGCAGCACGAGTCCAGATGTCCCGGCATTGTTGGTAATTGTTCCTGTTACTGAAAGCTCCTTTCCTGCAGACACTTCTAATTTTTTTGATGCATTTATTGTAAGGGTACCCGAAACAAGGATATTATTGTCTTGTACGACGCCTATTGCATTATCAATCGTCAAATTACTGGCTGCACTTAATCCGTTTCCAGTTCGTTGCGCTACGATTCCATTATAAGTAAAGTTGGCAGTTGCGCTATATGTTTTTGTGCCGGTAAGTTGAATGTTTCCGGTTCCCGCTGTTGTCGATAAACCCTGTGGATGCGCGGTAATGATTCCGGCGCCTGAATTTAGGACAAAACTTCCGCTCCCGTTAATAATACCGGTTCCCAAATCTAATGTTGCCCCAGTATTACACTGAAATGTCCCTGAGGTGGTTATTGTACCGGCGTTAAGTATTTTACCATCAACAGAAAGATCAATACCAGTACCGTCATCTATGGTCCATGTTATGCCACTATTAACTGTTACCTGACCTCCTAGCTCAACTATGCATTGATCAATTGTGGCTGCAGCGGTTACCGTTACGGTATGACCATTTCGAATGGTGATTGTATTCTCGTCTGATGTTGGAAGTAAAAGGGGAGCCACACCTGTTAATGCTTCCCATATTGAACCATTAAAACGCTGCCATGTGGCAAGTGAATTCCAGTTTCCAGAAGCGATAGACCTGTAATCAGACGGTGTATATACGGTTGCCACGATAGCTGTTCTCATTGTTGTTGTACATCCATTAACTGTGGTAGCATCTACATAGTATGTTGTGGTTGTTGAAATGGGCAGAGTTGTAAAACTGCTTCCAGTTCCGAGTGAGCCCCCAGCTGTTGCGGCAGCATACCAGTTGATGGTTCCAGTTGAAGCGTCGGCTCCTAATACTACGGTTCCTGTCCCTGTTCTTGACCCTGATGTCGTGCCCGTAATTGTGGGTAAAGCTGTGATTGTAAAGGGATTATTTGACGCTCCTGCTCCAGTGACAGCATCAAAAGTAGGCCCCGTTGACCCCACCGCAATCCTATACCCGGCTCCGAAAATTGTACTGGCAGGAATAGTAACTATTTGTTGGATGCCCGAATTTTTAGTGTCGTTGCCACCAGCATATGGGAAGCTTGTATTCGTAAATCTATTAATTTCGGTCCAACCAGCCGTACCAGTTGGATCACTTAAGTAAACAATATATGTAGTACCGCTATCATAATAATTTTTAGTCCCCTTCCCATTATATGTATCAAACGTTACTGTTACGTCTGACCCAGCACATACCGGAGTAACCAATACATCTGTAACACTTATCGATTGAGCTTGTACGGCAGATTGCGACAGAAAAATCAATAAAAAAAGTGTAAACCCAATTTGTAACCCTTTTCTCTTATTCGAAAAAGACACGAGATATGATAAAATGTTTTTACTAATTAACTGCATTGATAAGGGGCTATGTTTTTTATTTGGTTGATTCCTTAAGTTTTAAACAGAGGTATCAAAAAATTATTTCTTTTCCCAATAAATAATTCAGTATAGTAAAATTGAGCTGTTTTATTTCAAAACAAACATTTAATACTGCTGAAAACAATCGAATAAATTAAGTTTCAACTGTTAAATTATTGAAACCACTATTTTTAGGAAAATTTAGACAAATATATAAATAAAAGCCCTTTATACTGAGCTTTATCACAAGAATCGGCTTAACTGATGTAATATGTTTGATTACAAGTTCTTAAAGACCATTAATATTAACATCCTTTTGAAATGTTTAACCCAAAATTTCATAATTAAAATTTGAATATTAGCTTTTTTCAAACTGATTGAAAGTTTATTTCCTTTTTATACAATCATTAAAAGCCATTATCATTTTAATATAAAAACAATCACAAACCCGAATAGGTTTTATAAGGTTTGTTATAAATTTTTATAATTTTTTCATCAATCTCCACATCCTGAAAAATGGCCCTGTCTTTCGTTTGTTTCTGATCATACACCTCTGCTGTATCAAGTATCGGTGAAAGGCATACATCAAAATCTACCGACTTATTGATCCATTCGTCCCGCGTTTTTGTCTTAAACAATTCTTCGAGTTTCCGTTTGTCAAAAACCCCGGCTATGAGATCCGTGTTTTTATCCGTTTTCCATGAAGGTTGGACTACCATGTCACAGAAAGAATTCCAAAATTTCAATTCCAAGGCCCCCAAAGCGATCCACTTTCTATCGGCACATTCGTACACGTTGTAATTGACCATAAGGCCACTCAGAAAAGGAGTTTGCGCATAATCTTCATTTCCCTGCAACATCCCTTGGGCTATCGCGCCAACGGCGAGTGTGGCATCAAACAGGGAAACATCTATATATTGCGCTTTCTGCTGCATCCGTTGTGCCAGCAAACCGGTAGTGCAGGCGGCAACCAGCATAAACGAACCGCCCGCGATATCCGCGACCTGAAATCCGGGAATTACGGGTTTCCCGTTTTCATCCCTGTTCATACTTAATAAACCGGTTTCTGCCATATAATTTAAATCATGGCCCGCGGCGCCTTTTTTATCACCGGTTTGCCCGTAACCCGTTACCGAAACATACACTATATCAGGGTTGATTTTCTTTACCGTTTCAAACGACAGATTAAATCCTTCCATTGCCCCGGGACGAAACTGTTCGACCAAAACATCGGCCGTTCGTATCTGTTCAACAATCTGCCGGTAACCCTCCGCGGTTTCATAATCCACCACTATCTGCTTTTTGAAATGATTAAGTGTATGGAATAAGGTCGAAACCCCATTAATCTGCGGCTGGTAAAAACGGCTGTAATCCATGCGTTTCGGACTCTCGATTTTTATAACCTCGGCACCCATCTGACTCAGCATATGGGTGCCCAGAGGGCCGGGCAATAAACGGCTGAAATCTAAAACTTTTATTCCTTGTAATGGCAAAATTTCCTTCATAGGATTTCAATTATGGGTTACAAAAAATCACATGCCTTCCAGCTTGTTAATTTCAAGAATCAGTTCTTTTGGGACAGCGATTTTCATTTGGGTTTTGTAATCAAAAGGGATCACTTCCTGTGTTTTGATGGCCACCAACCTCCCCATCTTTTCACTGTAATAAAAGGACTTCAGCACAATCCTGTCGGCCTTTATTTCCTCGATTTTGGTTCCTATCTGGATCGTGTCGGGATATACCACAGGGATAATATACTTAACCGACTGAAAACCTAAAATGGGAGCGAATGTACTTTGCTTCTTTTCAGACGAAAATACGCCAAGCGCTATAAAATAATCAATCCGGGCCATTTCGCCCCATTTGACATAGACCACATTATTAACGTGTTGCATCGCATCCATATCGCCCCATTGCACCTTTGCCGTTGATACGACCTTGTATTCTTTTAATAGTTCTTCCATTATTTTAACATGTCTTTAAATAACCCACGTGCTATTAGTATTTTCATGATTTCATTGGTTCCGGCATAGATTCGGGCCACACGATTATCGGCATACATTCTGGCAATTGGGTAATCCCACATGTACCCATAACCGCCAAAGAGCTGCAAGCATTCATCAACCACATTCCCGCACATGTCCGTTGCCGAGTATTTAATCATCGAAGCGCTTTCTGTAGTTAGTTTATGATCCACCAACAACTCGATGCATCGATCCAGAAAGGCCTGATGTATTTGCATTTGCGTGCTGCACTCCGCCAATTTAAACTGCGTATTTTGAAACCCGGCGATAGGTGTTTTAAAAGCGGTACGTTGCGTCGTGTAAGCGACTGTGTTTTCGATGGCGCCTTCGGCACTCGCAACAGCAGAAATACCTACCGTCAGTCGTTCTCGGGCCAATTCTTTCATCATAATTTTGAACCCCATTTTTTCGTCACCAAGCCGGTTTTCCTTAGGCACTTTTACGTTATCGAAGAACAGCTCTGCAGTATCCTGGGACTTCATTCCGATTTTTTTAAATGGAATCCCTTTATTGAAACCCTCCATTGCTGATTCCATAATAAGCAGGGTAACCCCCTCGTCTTCGGTATTTGGATTCGTTTTTACGGCCACAATCGCCATATCACACATAAAGCCATTGGTGATAAAGGTTTTTTGCCCATTCACTAAATAGTGATCCCCTTTATCTTCCGCCGTTGTGCGGAGGGCTTTCAAGTCACTTCCGCAATTGGGCTCAGTCATTCCTATCGCGGTGATGAATTCCCCTTTGGCCATTAGCGGCAAAAACTTTTGCTTTTGGGCTTCGGTTCCATAATTCAATAAATAAGGCGCTACAATATCGGAATGCAGCGAAAAACCGGGACCACTTATCCCCTTTTTCGCAAATTCTTCGATGAACAGGGCATTGAAGGTGAAGTCCAGTCCCCCGCCTCCGTACATTTCCGGCATGTCAATACACAACAACCCCAATTCTCCGGCCCTTTTCCATATCTCGCGGCTTACCATACCGTTTTTCTCCCATTCATCTATCTGATCCAAAACTTCATTTGCAATGAATTCCTGAATCATGGCTTTCATCATTTGATGTTCTTCCGAGGCGTAAATCTTTCGTTCCAATAATATGTTTTGTAGCATTTTGTTTTATTGTTTATAGTTAATATTCTTTTAATTATCGTAGAAAACGCGACCGCTTCCCGCTTTTTCAATCCGTTCTCTTAAACTTTTCGGCAAGGCAAATCGATCCCCATATTTAAGCGCGAGTTTTTCGCTGTATAAAGCAAATTCAGCTGCTCCCACATAATCGATGTATGACATCACACCCCCAGTGTGGATGGGAAATCCCAATCCCAAAATGGAACCAACATCAGCGTCTTTAGGCTCTCGAATTACGCCTGAATCTAAACATTTATACGAATCGATAACCATCGCAAACAGCAATCTCTTCCCCACTTCTTCCTCATCAAAACTGCTTTGCGGTGGATAAATGGTTGCCCATTCTTTCCAAATTAATTTTTTCCCTTCTTTAGGATAATCATAAAAACCCTGGGCTTCCTTTTTGCCGGTTCTGTGATGAACTTCGATAATGTTCGCCAATGTCTCTTTCAATTGGGTTTCATGAGCTGTTAAATTCGGGTCCTCGCCCATAATCGCGAGCATCAATTGTAAATTAACCTCGTCCGAAACAGCCAAAGGTCCCACCGGCATCCCTATTTTTTTGGCCACATTTTCAATAACCGCTGGGGAAATCCCTTCGGTCAGCATTGTAATTCCTTCATTTATATATTTCCCGAATACTCTTGATGTGAAAAACCCTCGGCCATCGTTCACTATTATCGGCACTTTCCTGATTGAGGTGACATAGTCAATAGCTGCCGCCAATGTTTTATCACTCGTTTCTTTACCTACAATAACTTCTACCAATGGCATTTTTTCGACTGGAGAAAAGAAATGCAATCCTATAAATTTATCTGATTTGGTCGATGCTTTCGCAAGTTGCGATATGGGTATCGTTGAAGTATTGGATGCATAGATGACTTCGTTTTTAATCACTTTTTCAATTGCAATGGTCACTTGATTTTTAAGTTTTTCGTTTTCAAAAACGGCTTCAATAATCAAATCGCAACTCGCCAAATCAGTATCTGAATCAGACGGCTGAATTTTCTGAAGCAAGGCGTCTATTTTAGCTTCAGTTGTAAATCCATTTTCTAGCTTTTTCTGTTCCTGTGCTTTTACATAGTCTTTCCCATTTTCTGCTTTTGACAGACTCATGTCTTTCAGAACGACCTCTATACCGGCTTTGGCATTTACATAAGCAATGCCTGCCCCCATCATTCCCGCTCCTATAACACCCACTTTTTTGAAAGAAACGTTGTCGTACCCTTTTGGCTTTGATTTGCCTTTGGCCGCATCATTGATAAACAAGAAGGAAGCCCGAATTATATTTTTGGTCTCCTTACTGAATAAGGTATCCACAAAATACCTCGCCTCGATTTCCAACGCTTTGTCGATGTGGCAAGCAGCACCATAATAAATGGCGCTTAACACGTTTTTAATATGCGGAAAATTTCCGTGCGTCGTTTTGTAAGCCATTGCATTGGCGACACTAAAGAACTCGCTGATGCCAGAGACCTGTCCTACACCCAACGGGGTTCCCGGAACTTTAAATCTTTTATTATCCCAAGGCTGCTCCGTTGTTCCGGTATTTAGTATCCAGTTTTTAGCCAGGGAACTGATGTCTTCTTCTGGCGTACAAACCGCATCGACAAGCCCGTCTTTCAGTGCTTGCTCTGCCGTTAATTTTTTGGATTGTGTAATATATTGGATTGTTTTTTCCGGCCCGATCATTCTCAAAAAGCGTTGTGTCCCTCCTGCTCCAGGAAATAGACCTACCGAGCATTCCACTAATCCAATGTGGCTTTTGGGATGATTGGCCATAATTCTGTGATGGCATGCCAAAGCTACTTCACAACCACCACCAAGTGCCAGTCCATTTATGGCAACCACAACCGGCTTGCCGCAGGTTTCCATCTCCCTTAGACGGGTATTGGTCTGCATCAGCATATCAAAACATTCTCGTTTGGATTTGTCGTAATTTAAAAACCACTTTAAATCGCCGCCGGCTATAAAATCCTTTTTGGCAGAATTAATGACAATCCCTTTTACCGCATCGTCATCTATGGCTCTTTTTATGGTTGAAAAAAACTCCGCCATCGTATGTTCGTTCATGATGTTGACGGGCGAATCTGCCACATCCCAGGTGACAAATGCAATCCCGTCATTGTCAACACTATATTTTATATGTTTCCCATTCATATCTTTACTATTTATTTTTTTTATCGGTCCCATGCGATTTGCATATCAACATGCGTGTTAAATGCGCTCAATGATTGTCGCAATTCCCATTCCGCCTCCCACACATAGTGTCGCCAAAGCCGTACTTTTATTTTGGCGCTCCAATTCGTCCAGCGCGGTTCCTAAAATCATGCAACCTGTCGCCCCTAAAGGATGCCCCATGGCAATTGCGCCTCCATTGACGTTTACTATGGAATGGTCTACCTTCAGATGGTCCATCAGGCGCAAGGGAACCACCGCAAAGGCTTCGTTAACCTCAAAAATATCAATATCCCCAACGCTCATTTTGGCCTTTCGCAACGCTTTTTTAGTAGCTGGAATTGGTCCTTCCAGCATGATCAGCGGTTCACTGCCAATTACGGCACCCATTCTTATTATCGCTCTTGGCTTGAGGCCCAATTTTTCTCCAATTTCTTTGGAACCAATTAACATTAATGATGCGCCGTCAACAATTCCGGACGAATTACCGGCATGATGCACATGATTGATTCTTTCAATCTCCAAGTATTTATCGATGGCCGTTTGGTCAAACAGCATATCCCCCATCTTCTCAAAAGCGGGTGATAAACCGGATAGGATTTGTAAAGTGGTATGTTCCCTTATGTATTCATCCTGCGCCAAATGGGTCAAACCATTGACGTCCGTTACGGGGATGATTGACTTATCAAAAAATCCGTTTTTTTGGGCAGTCGCTGCCCGTTTCTGTGAAGCTACGGCGAAGCTGTCTACATCGTTGCGCGAATAGCCAAACTTGGTGGCTATCAAATCGGCAGAAATACCTTGTGGCACGAATTTCCCAAAAGCGGCTTCGGGTTCCATTACCCATGCAGAACCGTCCAAACCCATAGGCACGCGTGACATGGATTCCACGCCGCCCGCAATAATCAGGTCGGACCATCCTGATTTAACCATCGCGGCCGCCTTATTGATGGCCTCAAGGCCCGAGGCGCAATACCGGTTTAAAGAAACTGCCGATAAGTGGTCCCCGTAATTGGAGCACTGGGCCGCAACTTTCGCGACATTCCCTCCTTGTTCCCCAATCTGGGTAACACAACCCACTATTAAATCCTCGACTAGGGTCGTGTCTAAATTATTTCTATCCCGTAAAGCGTTCAGTAAAGTCGTCAGTAACTGAACTGGACTAACCTCTGCCAAAGAACCATTGCCTTTCCCGATTCCCCTTGGCGTTCTCACCGAGTCATAGATATATGCTTCCATATTTATGTGTTAAAGTTACCGTACGGTAACATTTATTGAAAAAATGTTACCATACGGTAACAAATATAGTTTTATTTATTTAATTTTGAATAATTATTATAACTAATTAAAGTCTTAATATTGCAAATGGCCATAAGCTTACTTTTTTAATTCCATATGAAACTATACACCGACGAAACATTTCATTTCGACTTGTCAAATGAAAAAATACAAAGCGCAGTTACCTTCCTAAATAGTGAGGGCCCGTTAACGGACAAGGAGTTCGCAAAAAAAGCCTATCTGTACGTACGCGATAACTGGCCCTACTACCCCTACCGATTCAGTTTAGTAAATGAAGATTGGAAAGCGTCGGAATTAATAGGACACAAAAGAGGACACTGTATAGACAAAGTGGTGATTTTGATCGCGATTCTGAGGGCGGCCCACATACCGGCCAGATTGGGATTGGCGAAAGTAAAGAACCACATCGCAGTGGATCAGATTGTCGAAAAATTTGGCTCAGACGTGTTGGTTCCGCACGGATACATAGAAATTTACCTAGATTCCAAATGGATCAAGGCCACCCCCGCTTTCAACAAAGAATTGTGCAAGCTACTGAACGTTCATCCGCTTGAATTTGACGGCGAGACCGACTCGGTCTTCCAGGAATTCGACCAAACCGGGAGTCAAGTTTTCATGGAGTATCTGGAGGATTACGGAACTTTTAATGAAGTACCGCTTCCATTTATGTTTGAATTGATGAAAGAACATTATCCCAGAATAAAGGAAACGGGAATCGCTTTGGGGAGCGTTTTAAACCTAGACAAATTATAATGAAAAAAGACAGAGCCGCAACAGAAGAAAAAATCTACTCAGCCTTTTTGGACATCCTTAAAAAAAAGGGACCGCAAGGCGTTGGTATTAATGCAATTGCAAAAGAGGCCGGCGTGTCAAAGGCGCTAATCTATCGTTATTTTGGCGGAATGAAAGGTTTGCTACTGACTTTTGCCCAAAAAGGGGATTTTTTTAAATCTCTTTTGGCAATCGATGAAAAAAAAGACAACCTTGAAAATTTAAAAAGTTTCATCAAAGAAGGGACTAAAGAACTTCGAGAAAACGTTTTAACGCAGGAAATTTTACGCTGGCAGCTAATTGAAAATAACGAGGACACCAAAAGCCTTTTTAAGTACTTCAACTCACAAGTTGGAAAAACATTTGCAATAGACGAAAAAGACAAAACGCTTAATGCCGCTTTTCAGCTGCAGTTGGGCGGATATGTGTATTTTACCTTACTGTCAAAGTTTAATAAAACATTTATCGCCACCGATTTGACATCAGAAACTACTTGGGAGAATTTTGATGAAGCGATTGCGAAAACAATAGAAATGTTCAGTAAACGATGAATTTTTGGTAGCCCTCAAGTGAAAAACTTACTTCAGTACTAATGCCATTTTTCTTAAATTTGCATATCAAATCATCTGGTTATGGAAATTCGAATAGAAGCGGTTCAAATTGCCGAATCCTTCAATATCAAAAAATTTCGAGGAGACTTTCGTGCTGAAGTAGATTCAGGTTCCGCTTCCGAGGTCTTTTATGCAATGGAAGCTGCGGGCCGCTATTTGTATGTTTTTGACTATGGCGTGGTGGTTTTTGCCAATTATGATGCCTTAGCGAAAAGCGAACTGTTGGGTTTTTTAAAAAATTATGCAACCACGCTTGTGGATTTGGACCTGTTTGAGGAATACCGGATAAAAACTGATGAAAAATTACAAAAAGTCTCCGTAAAAAATAGTTTTGTGGCCGTACCCCAAATAGACTCTGCCATTATACGTATCGTAATGCTTAATATCGGACAGTCGGTGGCACTTGAATATTATGAAAAACTCACTGACGAACTCATTACCTCTTCCAAACATTTTATTCTGCAATTGGAACAGTACGGAAAAATCAACATTTCAAAGACCAATTTACTCAAATACATCGGTCGCGTGCTGAATGTTAAAAACAGTATCGTGGACAATTTATACATTTTGGACGACCCAAACCTAGTTTGGGACAATGAAGAACTTAATCTTCTAAACCGACAGCTTAAGTCTAATTTCGATATCAATACCCGTTTCAAAGATCTCGACTATCGCCTTCAAATCGTGGAAAATAATCTAACTCTTTTCACCGATGTATTAAACGTGCGGGAAAGTTCCCGCCTCGAGTGGATTATCATCATCCTAATCGCTATCGAAATAGTGCTGGCCACATTTTTTCATTGAACAAAAATGAAATTATGCATTTAACGGAATAGAAGCTTATAAATGGAATTCTTTTGTATTTTTGAAGCTTTAGAACAAGTTAAGACACCAATAATTATTATCCTTATAAATGAAAACCTATTACCTACACGACGGAAATGAAAATAAGGGTCCTTTTGACCTCCAAGAATTAAAGTCAAAGAACATAACAAGGATGACACCCGTTTGGTGTTCAGGAATGGACGACTGGAAAACAGCGGGAGAAGTAGAGGAGTTAAAAGGTATTCTGGCTACGGTTCCTCCTCCCATAAAACCTTTCATAACATTTCCTTCAAAAGAGAAAAATAAAGGCAGCTTTCAAAAAATTTTGGGACTTAGCAGAAACAACTTCTTTCTGGCTACCGGAGCGTTGGTTTTATTTATTGGATTGTTAGTCACTAATCATCTGCAAGAAAGCAGAAAAAATAAATTAGAACAAAAGAACAATCAAACCGAAAAAAACAACGAGCAATACCAGCTGCAACAAAAGGAAATTCAGGAGCAAAAAAAGCGCATTGCCGAGCAGGAGAGCCTAGAAATGGAGAGAGCTGCGAAAGAGCAGAAACAGTCCCTAAATAATCGAATATCAGAAATTAAAAATTCAATCACTGTCAATTATTCTAACTTAAGAAAAGCAAAAGACGAATTAACCGATGCTTCAGACTTTCAATTTTTAAGGACGACCGACCAAAGAATTGAAGACATAGATTCAGCACAAAACAACATCGCATATTTGAAAAATGAAATTGCAGCTTTGGAAAATGAATTAGATCTTTTATATCTAAAATTGGAAAAAATCCGCTGATCCAAAACATCTTTTTCTTTCATAAAAAATGCTTTCAACTTTCGACAGCAAAAATTCAAACTGAAAAGTCATATTTTAAAATAAATCTCAATTTCTATCCATCAAAACCATCACTTCGCTTGATGGTTTTTTTTATGCCTTTTTTTGACGCACAATATTTTCAACAAACAAAAAATATTTTTGCTTTTCAACAAGAACAAAAATAAACTAAAACCTTACTACCCCCATGGTTTTTAATGTTTCTGTATTAAAAACACCAAAAACAAACTCAAAAACACTCTGTATTTATATTTTTATAATTTAACCCCTAAATAAAAAAGGGGTGTACTTAAAAATACCCATTATGGATATTGTGATTTTTTCGATTGAAATTACAGATTCCGTATTATTTTCCAATGATTTTTACTAATCGATAATTCCGCAGCGTTTTCGTCAAAAAGTCAAATTATATTTATTTTTCTCGAATAAAAGTTGATAAATTCGCCCCAATAAACAACAAATAGAGATATAAACGCAAAGACAGAGAGGGTGTTTTTCGGTTTAGTCGTTTATTTCTTTTTGAGGGAAAAATCAATTATTAAAATTCTAAAGATGAACAAACGCAGCAACAAACTAACAACAGAAACCAATCAATTAACCAAAACTAGATTAAGCATGAAAAAAGTAATATTAAGTTTAGCATTAGCGCTAACAGCCACTATGGCATTCGCACAAGACACACCATTGGAAATTTCAGGTTCAGGTGACCTTTATTACAAGTATGATTTTTCTAAAACGGCAAACATTCCAACAAGTTTTGCTTCTGACCAAAATTCCCTTTCCTTGGGTATGATTGATATTGCATTGAAAAAAACTACGGGCAAAACCTCTTTTGTAGGTGAAATATCTTTTGGACCTAGAGGCCAATTCCAATCCATTTTGAACTCAGACGGAACCTACGATGAATTGGGTGCTAACTCATTCCACATTCAAAACTTATATGCCACTTATGCAGCTACCGAAAAATTAAGTTTTACGGCTGGCTTTATGGGAACATTTATAGGATATGAGGTGATTTCTCCATTAGCGAATTTCCACTACTCGACTTCCTATCTGTTCACCAATGGGCCATTCCAAAATGCAGGTATAAAAGCAAATTATGCTATATCTGACAAAGTAGGTTTAATGGTGGGCGCATTTAACGATGCCTGGAATTCATACACTGCAGATGCATTTAAAGGTTTAAATGCCGTTGGAGCGCAATTGTCATTAGCACCAACCGAAAACATAAATGCTTACATCAACTTTATGGACGGTTCCGTAAGCGGTACGATTGTCGACTTGACGGCAACGTTCAAGCTTTCGGACAAATTTTTACTAGGTCTGAATGCCGCCGATTACTCAAACGAAGGCGATGTTGGTTATTCAGGTGTTGCCGTGTACCCATCATATAAGGTAAACGAACACTTTGGTCTAGGCTTGCGTGGGGAGTATTTTGATTATAAGGAAGGTTCTGGAGACGCATCAGTTACTGCGTTAACGTTCTCCGCAAATTTAAAGTCCGGAGGCTTAACGTTCATCCCTGAGTTTAGATTGGATAATGGTTCTGAGGAATATTTTGTAAACTCTGATGGGGCACCAACTAAATCTGCTTCACAACTATCTTTAGCACTAGTTTACGGTTTCTAATACAACCAAAATACTTTAGGTTTCCTTATGTAAACCCAAACTTATTTGATCATTAAAAATCAGAGAGAGAAAATTTATTCTCCAAAAATCAAGTTTAAAAAACAATTTTATTATGAAAAAAATCGAAGCTGTTATTCGAAAGTCAAAATTTGATGATGTTAAAAAAGCATTGCATCAAATCGAAGTCAATTTCTTTAGCTATTGGGATGTCACCGGCGTGGGCAATGAAAAGGAAGGTCATGTGTACAGGGGAATAACCTACAGTACCACAGACATCCAACGAAGGTATATATCTATAGTGGTTACGGATCCATTTTTAGAAAAAACTGTTGAGGCAATCCTGGAATCCGCTTATACAGGAATGGTAGGTGACGGTAAAATATTCGTTTCTGACATACAAGAAACCTATAGAATCAGGACCAAAGAAAAGGGAACCGACGCTGTCAACTAACTCACTAACAAACTAATAAAAAAAATATATTATGGATACGAATGCTGCAATGGACTTAATGTGGGTGTTACTCGCCGGATGTTTAGTGTTTTTTATGCAAGCCGGGTTTACACTGGTAGAAACGGGCTTTACCAGATCAAAAAACACTGGGAATATTATAATGAAAAATTTAATGGATTTCTGTATCGGAAGTCTCGCTTTTTGGGCGGTAGGATATTCCTTGATGTATGGGGAATCGATAGGAGGTTTGATAGGAGATGTTGATCAGTACTCTTTTTTTGACAGTCTTCCGGACATGCATAGCTTGTTCTTTCAAACCGTATTTGCCGCAACTGCCGCAACTATCGTTTCCGGGGCCATTGCCGAAAGAACAAAATTCACTACTTATTTAATATTCTCCTTATTGATGACATTAATCATCTACCCAATTTCAGGTAGCTGGGTTTGGAACGCAGGAGGCTGGCTTGCTAAAATGGGCTTTACTGATTTCGCAGGCTCAACGGTAGTTCACGCTGTTGGAGGATTTGCTTCTTTAGTGGCGGCAGCAATGGTTGGACCTAGGATTGGAAAATATACAGACGGAAAGTCAAATGCCATACCTGGTCATAATTTAATGATTGGTGCTCTAGGGGTATTCATCTTATGGTTAGGCTGGTTTGGCTTCAACCCAGGTTCACAATTAGCAATTTCAGGAGATAATGCTTTTAAAGTTGCAGCGATTTTCATTACAACTAATCTGGCGGGTGCAGCAGGTGCTTTAGCAGCTATGTTCTTAACTTGGATATTTTACAAAAAACCGGATATTTCAATGACTTTAAATGGTGTTTTGGCAGGATTGGTTGGTGTAACTGCGGGATGTGCTGCCGTCAGCCCGGCAGGAGCATTAGTTATAGGACTAATCTGTGGAATCGTAGTGGTGTTCTCTATTGAATTTATAGACAAAAAATTAAAAATTGATGATCCGGTTGGTGCCATATCCGTTCACGGAGTATGTGGAGCATTAGGAACCATATTAGTTGGAGTTTTTGCAACTGATGGCGGACTGCTATATGGTGGCGGATTCGACAAACTAATTGTACAAATTACCGGTGTTGCTGCAATTGTGGCTTGGGCACTTGCTGCGTCTTTTATCGTATTGTTTCTCTTAAAGAAAACAATGGGATTAAGAGTTACCAAAGAAGAAGAGATAGATGGATTAGATATTCATGAACATGGTACAAATGTGTACAACTCTTAGTAATAACCGGGACTGAAAACCATCATGGAATTAAGAACCGAAACCTGCAACATCTCATGTGTTGTGGGTTTTGGCTTTTATGGGAAACATTCATCAAACCAAATCTTCCAACGTTCGACTGGAAATCACAGATTTATCTTGTAACAACACATCGTCATTTTCTGCAAAATCGTCATTTTTTTTGATCAATAACCAGGCGTTTTCCTGCTTCCCTTTCAACTTGACCAATGCAAACTCACCTTTCAGTTTGCTCCCCTTCAGAATGAAACCCAGATGCCCTTTATTTAAATCTTCTTTGAAGCTGTTCCCGTTCTTATCCGAATCCTCAGCCAAAGTGTAGATCCCCCTATCCCAAACAATCACTTTACCCGCACCATAATTCCCCTCGGGAATGACTCCCTCAAAATCTTTATAGTCGTAGGGATGGTCTTCAACCATGATTGCAAGCCTTTTGTCAGCCGGATTCATGGACGGCCCTTTCGGTATGGCCCAGCTTTTTAAAACCCCATCCATTTCCAAACGAAAATCGTAATGCAAATGGGATGCTGCATGTTTTTGAACCACGAAAATCAATTCTCCACCAGTCTTCTCCATTTCGCCTTTTGGTTCATTGGAGGAATTAAAATTGCGCTTTTGCGTGTATTTGTTCAATGACATAGCGCCTAGTATTTTAGTTGAAACTCCCGTAAAAGTTACGGCTTTTATTTTATTCCTCCGATTTAAAATCCGTCTTTATCGCATTCAGGAACTCAGCGAAGTCCAGACAATCGGTTTAAACTCCTGCATTTAATAAATGCTTTATATTTTAGAGCCATTTTGCACTAATGAAACTCTGCACCGCATCGTTTTAATAGTTAATTAAAGAATAAATATCGATCAAAACCAATAAAAATCATTTGAAATTTTAATAGATTTACAAACCTGAATTGATTCAAAACAACCTATGTCAAAAAATAAATTACGCGAAGATAAGAATTGTCTCAACTGCGATCATTTGGTGGAGGGAAGGTATTGTCCCAACTGCGGACAGGAAAACACGGAAAGCCGTAAGTCGTTCCATCATATATTCATCCATTTTTTTGAAGACCTAACGCATTATGAAAACTCCTTCTGGAGGACAATATTTTACTTGTTCTTTAAGCCGGCGGTGCTGACCACGGCATATATGTCCGGAAAGCGTTTGTCATTTTTAGCGCCGGTACGATTGTATATTTTTATCAGTTTTGCCACATTTTTGACCATATCGCTGTTTCCAAGCGAAACCACAAACAAAGAGGAAGCCTTGACAGTAAAGGAAAATAGTACAGAACTGGTAATTCCGACGATCGATTCTTTGCATATTGAGGAGAAAAGCGTGCACGGTTTGACTAAGGTGGGGATTCTTTCGCAAAAAAACACTGACACAATAATAAAAATCTTACAGCAGACTGACGAAATTGACAGTACAAAAGCCAACAAAAAAGAGGCAGCTGATTTTGGTTATGAATCCGTAACCGAACTGGATTCCATACAAAAACATGGCGACAAGGAAATAAAGGTAAGCAAAACGGAGTATTGGTTTTTGAAGAAATGGCTCGCCGTAAAAGAAGAAAACACAAACGAGCAAATTGTAAAAAAGTTCACCTATTCATTCACCAGTAACATTCCAAAGGTCTTGTTTTTATATATGCCCGTTTTTGCATTCATACTCTGGCTATTTCATGACAAGAAAAAATGGTACTATTTTGACCACGGGATTTTCACATTACATTATTTTTCCTTTTTACTTTTGTTGACCCTAACGCTCTTTCTGACTGATAAAACCATGCTCCTATTTGACCAAAATCCAACCATGGAATGGGTTCATTTTAGCATAAAATCAATCGGGTTTTTCTGGATGATTTATTACTTTTTTCCGGCGCACCGTCGCTATTATCAACATGAACTTCTAAAATCACTCTATAAAAGCAGTTTGATAATTCTGATTAATCTGGTGATTCTAGTGGTTCTTGTGGTGCTGTTTGCGCTATATACCTTTAACACAATTCACTAAAATTAAACTTACATCAATGCAAGTTGCGCTGCCGTTTTGAAAATAAACGGCAGTATCTTTTAGTGATTCCCCTCTGCCCGTTTAACCGTTGTCCTCCTCTAAATCATTGTGGTTATCGCCACCAATACTGTAATGATTGTTTTCCTCGTCCTCGCTTCCCACATGCTCCTGAGCATCATCTAATTCAGAACCGGGAATGTCCAAATCCCCGCCGGCCATATCCTCCTCAAAATTCTTTTCATTTAATTCCGTGGTATTGTTTATTTCAACGGGAATCTTCTTTTTAGTGATATCTTCCGGATTTATATCCCCCTCTTTATGAAACTTGTTGTAAATATCTTCACTTGGGGGATACAACAGAGAATCCGGCACTTTATTTTTATCTTCTACATCCTTCTTTTTAGCTTCGGGATTCGGTTTAACATTTTTCTTTTTCATCGTTTTTGTATTTTCAAATTGTTAGTTTCCAGCACACTAAGTTACTAATTTCTAAACAAAAACGGAAAATATAACTTATTTAAAATCGATGCGGCTCTTCTCTTTGGCTAGTTCATTTTGCGTCTATGCCATTTTCACAGATATTATATTGGTACAATAATTTCCAGCCAAATTTAAATTTCCACGTATTCAAAAAAAAGTAGTTCTTTTTTTACGATTTAGTCCGATAAATGATTAAATTTAAAGTAGTTAAACCTCCTTTATATTTCATCTAAAAAAACAGCAATAATCTTAAAAACTAAAACTATGGGCTTATTATCAAAAAACGTAATTCCAGGAAACCACGGCAAGACATTTGGAACGAATGCCATGAAAGATGCTGATTTATTAGAGATTAAAAACAGTATCTTAGAAATCGACGGGATAATCGATGTCATGTTGAACACCGACATTTTCCCAAGGGAATTCACCGTACACACAAACAAAATTGTGGCCGTCCATGATATTGAAAACAAGGTCAAAAAAGTCGGTTTTCACGCCGTTCCCAAAGATTCGTTCCCCTTATGAATGCTTATCCAAAAAGAATCCACATCCACTTTTAAGAACAACTTTAATTCCCTGAAATCGTTCCAATTGAATCAATATTTAGTCTGATTCAATTGGAACTTTTGCAAAAAAAAGGTACAAATATTTTTTTTGTAAACGTTTATATCGTAATATTGCAATATAAACATATAGCGATGGGAATTACTAAAACAGAACATTTCACGGAAGAACAAAACGAATTGGCTGTCCTGGCCAAAGCCATAGGGCATCCGGCGCGAATTGCCATTTTGCAACACCTCATCAAGGTAAACAGTTGCATCTGCGGCGATATTGTAAACGAACTCCCGCTTGCCCAGCCTACCGTTTCCCAGCATCTGAAAGAGTTAAAAAATGCCGGACTCATAAAAGGGAATTTTGAAGGAAACGCCATTTGCTATTGCCTGAACGAAGAAGGTTTCGATAAAATAAAAGCCTTTTTTCATCAGATCAACAACTATCTGGAAAACAAGAAAAATCAATGTTGCTAATTTTTAAATCAAAGAATCATGAAACTATCAGAAATTAAAAAACAGCTGGGTACATTAGAGAATGTTGCCTTTGTATTGCCAAACGGAACGTACGTGCCGGAACATTTTCATGTTACGGAAGTGGGCCTGATCACTAAAAACTTTATTGACTGCGGGGGCAAAGTAAGGAAAGAAACCGTGACAAATTTCCAGTTATGGGATGCCAACGATTTCGAGCACCGTTTGAAACCAAAAAAACTGTTGGATATTATCGAATTGTCCGAAAAAGTATTGGGTATGGAAGACCATGAAATCGAAGTCGAATACCAATCGGAAACCATTGGGAAATATGATTTGGGTTTTAACGGGACTGATTTTACGCTGTTAAACAAACAGACCGCTTGCTTGGCGCAAGACCAATGCGGTATTCCAGAATCAAAACAAAAGGTAAAACTTTCAGAAATACCAAGCCAAAACAACAGTTGCACCCCAGGTGGAGGCTGTTGCTAATCTAAAATCCGCTATCGAAAATGATGCCATCAAAAACTAAAATATTTTCCCAAATCGAAAAGGAGGTACTCTCGTTTCATCCGGAAGAAATTACGCAGGAGCGCAGGGCTGTTTTGCAACCGCTTATTGATTATATCCAAATCAAGGTAAGCAATCAAGAAGAAATCAGGCTTAACTTTATTTGTACCCACAATTCAAGGAGAAGTCATTTGTCACAGGCTTGGGCGCAAACAGCCGCGTCTTACTTTAACATAAGTAATGTGTTTTGCTACTCTGGTGGTACCGAAACTACCGCTTTATTCCCAATGGCAGCACAGACATTGGCAAAATCCGGATTTAAGGTGAAAAACCTCTCTGAGGGAAGTAATCCCGTTTACAGCATAAAATACACGGATAACGAACATCCCATTATTGGTTTTTCTAAAACCTATGATGACGATTTTAATCCGCAAGCTGAATTTGCTGCAATACTGACTTGTTCTAGTGCTGATATCGGTTGTCCATTTATTGCTGGTGCCGAAAAAAGAATTCCAATCACTTTTGAAGATCCAAAAGCTTTTGACAACACGCCACAGCAAGCAGAAAAATACCACGAAAGAAGCATGCAAATTGCAACTGAACTCTTTTATGCATTCTCACAAATTAAAAAATAAATATGTCGGCAAATAATTGTGCTCCCGCAGCGGAAAGAAAAAAATTAGGTTTCTTGGATAGCTATTTAACCCTTTGGATTTTTTTGGCGATGGCATTGGGAATTGCCATTGGAAATTTCATACCATCCAGTGGAAATTTCATCAACTCGTTTTCTAGCGGAACGACAAATATTCCCATAGCTATCGGACTAATATTGATGATGTATCCTCCGCTCGCAAAAGTGAAATACGAGCAAATGGGAGAAGTGTTTAAAAACACAAAAGTACTGGGGGCATCCCTTTTTCTGAATTGGGTTGTAGGGCCGATCCTTATGTTCTTTCTGGCTTTGTTTTTCCTAAACGGTTACCCTGAATACATGATCGGTGTCATCCTGATTGGATTGGCCCGTTGTATCGCCATGGTGGTCGTCTGGAACGACCTTGCAGACGGGGACAGGGAATATGCCGCTGGACTGATCGCCTTAAACAGTGTTTTCCAAGTGTTGCTTTATAGCGTTTATGCCTATATTTTCATCACGATACTCCCACCCTATTTCGGATATACCGGTTTTGAAGTCAACATCAGCATCGGGCAAATTGCCGAGAGCGTGGGCATCTATTTGGGGATTCCT
>NZ_DATBVQ010000006.1:0-6846 GCF_036515215.1 Flavobacterium sp. | reverse complement strand
TTTACGTCGCCAACGGTAGCAACGGAGACTTCTTTCAAAGTGCACACGGGTCAAACCGGCACGGACTATAATTACACTGAGGTTACACTTGACTTGCCCACAAAAGCCATGGTTAGAACCACAATTACTCCTGAAATTCATATCATCGCCGATATGTCAAAAATCATTGACGGAACTAATAAAATTAAGCTATCTGACAATAATGCTGCAGGAAATGGCGCCACAATTATGGGGGGTACAGACTTGCCTCTAATTACGGAAAATCTGTCCAATATGTTTAGCGCGGCTCACGTTCATAACGATTAAATTAATTTTTGGGAGCACAAGCATTTGTTTTCACAATAACTTTTTGTCCCGCTTTCGCCTTTATCCACGCCCGAAAAAGGCGTGGGATATCGGCTCTATCGGGGCTAACCAGTGTTTTTTGTTTCCATAATAACTTTAAAAACCATGAAAATCAATTATTTTCTCGGGCTTATGGTGCCGTTTCTTTTTAGTTGTTCTGATAGTGACGATGCGTATATCGATAGGCCGCTTGATTTCAAAGTGCCTTCCAATTTTCCGGCATTAGTTTATAATATCGGTTTGAATCCCCCGACGGAAAAAGGTTTTGAGTTGGGTAAAAAACTTTTTTATGATGGTAGGCTGTCCTCGGACGGAATCATTTCCTGCGGCTTTTGCCACATTCAGGAGGACGCATTTACGCATCACGGTCATGTCTTTAGTCATGGAATCGATAATTTGGTAGGCACAAGAAATTCGCCTTCCATTCAAAACTTGGCATACCAAACCGCTTTCATGTACGATGGAGCGACGAGTCACTTGGATTTGCAGCCGGTAATTCCGCTAACGAGTCCGGTTGAGATGAATGGCGATTTGAACGCAATTGTATCCATGATGGGAAAGGATCCAATTTATAGTAAATTATTCAAACAAGCATTTGCAGATAAAAAAATCAACACCGAAAATATGCTGAAAGCGCTTTCCCAGTTTATGGTGATGATTACATCTTCGGATTCAAAGTTTGACCACTATAGGCGTAATGAAGCTGGAGGATCACTCAACACTGATGAAGCAGCGGGTTATGCATTGTTTAATTCTAAGTGCGCTTCTTGTCACGCAACTGACTTGATGACTGACAACTCTTTTCGCAATAACGGTTTGGCCATCAATCCCGCCTTAAACGACGTGGGAAGATTCCGTGTTACCCAATTGGTCGCCGACTATTACAAATTCAAAGTGCCAAGTCTGCGCAACGTAGATAAAACGGCCCCATACATGCACGACGGACGATTTGGGACCTTAGAATCGGTGCTCGATCATTATAGTTCAGGTGTAATGGATTCGCCTACATTAGACCCTGTTTTGAAACAAAAGGGAACGGTGGGAATTCCGCTTTCAGAAAAGGAAAAAACGCAATTAATTGCATTTCTAACAACATTAACAGACAATCAATATCTCACGGATAAACGATTCTCGGAATACTAAACACAATGAAAAACACACTAATTATAACTCTCTTTTCGCTTTTTGCATTTCAGTTTGTTTCTGCCAAAACAGAAAACGACAGCATCTCCAGGTTCACTTTTCAGAAAATGCAATTGCTTGACGATTTTGAATTTGATTGCGATGCCTGCGGCTGTTCCGCAAGCGGCGGCAGTATGGGATTCAGCTCCATGTTAAACAGTAATTTTATTGGATTGCGCTATTTCAAGCAAAGCTATACCAGTAGGGATGGCATTTTCGCCAACTCGCCTTGGATCGATGAAAATTTCAACACGGTTCAAATTTGGACAAAAATACCCATAACAGAAAAAATCCAGGTCTCGGCTTTGATTCCCTACCATTTTCATGACAGGGAACTTTCCACAGGAACAGAAAGCATAAAGGGGATTGGGGATGTTTCCATAATAGCGACCTATTCGATTTATCAAACACAAAAAGACAGTATCGTATTTACACACCACCTGCAATTGGGTGGCGGAATAAAAATGCCTACAGGCAAGTTTGACGAAGGTAACAATACGGGTAGTGTCAACCAAAGTTTCCAGTTGGGAACCGGCAGTCTGGACTATCTTCTGCTAACGGAATACGTGATTAAAAAGAAAAATTTAGGGTTGAACCTGATGCTGAACTACAATCTTAAAACGGAGAACAGCAAAAACTACCGGTTCGGAAATCAGTTCAACTACGGTAGTACGTTGTTTTATCTTCTGGACTTGAAATCGCTAATAGTGGTGCCGGAAATTGGTCTGGCGGGCGAAAAATATGATTCCAACAAACATTACGGCGAAAAATTGCCGGACACTTCGGGGGATGTTCTTTTCGGGAAATTCGGTTTTGAAGCCGGGAAAAATAAATTTTCGGTTGGCATGAATGCGATGCTTCCCATAAATCAAAATTTGTCAAGCGGAAATATGGAGGCTAATTACCGTTGGAGCGTAAACCTGAATTATACTTTATAGAATGGAGGAATCCCAATTGACATTGTAGCCTTCTTACTGGAGAAATTAGGACGTCATTGTTGAGAAAACAGATCATAAAAAAAGCGTGAGTTTCAGTAACTCACGCTTTTTCAATCTGGTTGAATTAATAATTGGTTTATTTGGGCAGTAGTACGTCATTTATGACATGGATCGGACCATTTGAAGTTTGGATAGTGGCTACTATTTCGGAACCATTCACGAAAGTCTTGTCACCCTGTTTGGTGATTTTTACTTTTCCGCCGTTTACTTCCTCATATTCTTGACCGTCCTGCATGTATTCGGTCTTCAGATTTCCAATATAGGTATGGTATTCTAAAATATTTTTTAAATCTAGTTTTTTTTCTGGTTTTAGCAGCCCTTCAACCGTTCCCTTTGGTAATTTGTCGAATGCCGCATTTGTGGGTGCGAAAACCGTAAACGGACCAATGCTGCTTAAGGCATCCACCAAACCGGCCGCTTTCACAGCCGCAACAAGTGTGCTGTGATCTTTACTCCCGGAGGCGACTTGAACAATGTTTGGACGTGATTCATCATCTACGACCGCTGGTTGCTGCGTATCTTGGGTAGAAACATCTTCTGTAGTGGTTTCAGCCTTGTTCTCGACGTTTTGTTTGCATCCAAATGCAATCATAAAACTGGCCAAGAGCAATGATATAATAATTTTTTTCATAATGGAGAGCTTAAGTTTATATATACAAAGTACCTAAATAACAACCGTTTATTTTATGAGTATAATCATAAAGGAGGACTGTTTTTAACTTTTTTTATGGAAAAATAAGAGGTATATCCTATTCCAAAAAGTAATACCAAAGCGGCCGCAAAAAGTTGCACGTTTATATAGGGAATCTGGGTATAGCTAAAGGAAGCAATGCCTTGAACCGCTAAAATAATTTCATTTAAGGATACACCAACGATAAAAATGGCTAACCCAAATTTGATGTTTTTTGACAGTACAAACAAATGACTGTTAAAGATGTAAAACAATAAAAACAGAGAGAAAACAGCTAACAAAACCAAATGCAAATAGGCAATAACAATAGGCCTGAAACCAAATGCCAGCTGACTTAAGGACGGAATAGTGGAGCCCAATTGCAGCAAAAGCTTTATACTTAATGCAAAGCCGACAAAAAGCAAAATGTAGCGCAACAAAGGAGCGTAGTTTTCCATGAAATCCCCTCTTGTTTTGCTAATGATAGAAACCAATTTAAACCAGGCGAAGACTTGAATTAGGGCTGATGCCACCGTAATAACGTACAACCAAAGGGGTAATTCCAGCCAGAGTGTCGATAAAAAATAAGCGGGGACACACGCTAGCGCGAATAATTTAAATGAAGTCTCATAGAATGGATGATCGGTTTTCCGCAGATTTAAAAGTCCCAACAACAAGCCCATGCTGGCAAAGAAAAACCAACCATTATATTGAAAATGCAAATAAAAATAAATTGAAGAAAGATATAAATTTTGGACAAGATTTTTACTGGCCATCATATAGGCCAAATAAAAGGTTCCAAAAGAAGAAAAAACATTAAACAATATGCCCGCTTTAAACCAGTTTTTTGAGAGGTAATCGCTGTCGATATGCTTTAAATCCTTAAAATATTGGTAGCCAAAATAACAGGAAACAAGAATGGAAGCTGTGGAAAAAAATATTGAAAACAATCCATAGCCCTGAATGATAAAGGAAATCAACATACCGTAGGAGCAAATTAAATTGGCAATGATCGTTTTTTTGTAGTGATGCCCTTGAAAACCTATAATTTTAGTTTGGAGATAGTAAATCATCAGGGTCATTAAAGTATGAGTAATCCAACCAGCGAAGGCAAAATGGGAATGGGAATGTTGCAGGTGTTTTTGATCCAAATACGGAAATTCAAATCCAATTTTGTAGCGCATCAGAACCCCAAGAAAAGCAACAATACAAAGATTAAGCAGAGAAAATTTAAGCCAAAATTTTATATCTAATTTCATTAATAAAATATTTTGTGATTTATGATTTCCACTTTATTGCACGTATTCATTTTGTTCAATGCTCGGATAACTGTTTCTACCCTTAAGCCGGTAAAGTTGGCAATTTCTTGACGAGTATATGAAATCGGAATTTTTTGATTTTCGTATCCAGATTTCTTTTTGACCGTATTTAGAAAAGCGATAATCCTATACTCAGGTCTTTGATTGATGATTTCTTTGGAAGAATTTGCTTTAGCATGAATTCTGCAGGCAAGTAAACCCAAAAAAGTTTTTTGAATACATGGATACTCATCCAGAATTTTTAAAAATTTATCTTTCGACAATTTTATTATGATGCTGTCAACCACTGCGATTGCTGTGGAAGGATAAGTCTCATCTATAAGAAGGGGAGGCTCGCCAAAACTATTGCCGTTGCAAAAATGACCCTGGGTAAATTCCTTTCCTTCATCATTGGAGTTGTACATTCGGACACTTCCTTTTATAATCTGATAATAAAAATGAGCTGTTTCATTTTCAGAGAATATCAGCTCGTTTTTACTGTATTTTTTGGCCACGGCACCCCAGCTAAAAAGTAAATCGATATCTATTTGCATTTTTTCCATTTTTGGATGCGTGTTTTCAGGCGGATCTTAAAAACACAGCTATATTTATACTCAGACAAAGTTGGTTTAAGTTAGTAAAAGTATTTCAATAAAGGACAAATAAGCATGATAATTATCAGGTTTTAAACAATTTAGTTTCCCGAAATTTGCAGTCTACTGAAAATAAAATTATAGCGATGACAACAACTAAACCGTTACATACATTTCATATACCTGTGATGGGACTGGCTTACACTATTGATAGTCCCATTCGAGTGGCGAAATATGGCATTTCCTCCGTGATTTCAATCATTGATGATGACCTTATTGAAAAAATGAACTCTTTTTACAGCACTAAATTCGATATTCCTTACCAGGAAATAACTCAAAAAATTCACGATTATCGTGCGGAGCGAATCACCTCTTATTTGAATTTGGTTGACAAAATCGTAAAGGATAAATTCGAAAATTTCAAAAATGAGTTGGCTGAAAGCAAATCGGCACTGGACAATTATATTGCCATGTTGCCTAACAAGTCAGAGATAAAGCAAGGCCTGCAAAATTTAGTGGATGATGGGGTGGCTTTTAAGGAAAACATCAAAAATTTCCTTGAAAACAATCTGACCCGAGGCGATATCGATGTGAATATCATGACGAAAGTCGACAAAGATAATTTCATCAAAGAGGAACAATTGCCTACTGAGTTTAATGACGCGCATGCCTCACTTCGTGGTTTTGCTAACAGTACGCTAACTTCTTCGGTTGTTCTTTCAGCGGGAATGAATCCGAGATTATACAGTTATTTTGAACGTTTTGACGTCTTTTTTCCTGACAGCAATAATGACTTGCAGAAGAAAATTATATTAAAAGTAAGTGATTTCCGTTCGGCTATGATACAAGGGAATTTTTTGGCTAAAAAAGGGCTTTGGGTTTCGGAATACCGAATTGAATCCGGTCTAAATTGCGGAGGACATGCTTTTGCGACGGAAGGCTATTTGTTGGGTCCGATTTTGGAAGAATTCAAAGATAAAAAAGAACAGCTGATTCAATCGGCCCACGATTTAATGGTGAAAGCCTTAACTATCAAAGGGAAATATGTTCCTGAGAAGCCATTGGGTTTGAAAATCACTGTTCAGGGCGGAGTAGGTACTGCCGAAGAGCATGACTTCTTACTGGATCATTATGAAGTTGATTCCGTGGGTTGGGGTACTCCATTTTTATTGGTTCCGGAAGCCACTTCTGTCGATGAGGCCACACGGAAATTATTGGCGAAAGCCAAAGAAGAGGATTTGTATTTGAGTCATATTTCCCCGTTGGGAATCCCCTTTAACACATTGAGAGGCACAACAAATGAGATACTCAAGCAAAAACGGATACATGAAAGCAATGCTGGGAGCTCTTGTCCGAAAAAGTTTTTGGCGTTAAGCAAAGAATTTGGCCCGAACCGAATTTGCACCGCTTCCAAAAAATACCAGGACGTAAAACTGGAAGAATTTGACGCAAAAAGAGATACGCTTTCAGCCGAAACTTTCGAGAATGCAAAAAATAAAATCACCGAAAAATCATGTCTTTGTGTAGGTTTGGCAAATGCTTCCTATTTAGAAAATGACATTACAGTTAAAGGGCAGGCTCAAGGGGTTGTTATTTGTCCTGGGCCGAACATGGCTTATTTTGACCAAGAAGTTTCGCTATCCAAAATGGTAAAGCATATTTACGGAAACGATTCGGTACTGACCGAAACGAACCGACCAAACATGTTCGTCAAGGAACTGAAAATGTATCTGGATTATTTGAAAAATGAAATTGCAACT
>NZ_DATBVQ010000005.1:0-33172 GCF_036515215.1 Flavobacterium sp. | reverse complement strand
TTTTCTTTCGTCGTCAGAATAACAATAGATCGTTTCTTTTTTGTTTCTAACCCTAAAAAGTGGTGTTTGCAATATGTATAAATGTCCTTCTTTTATCAATTCGGGAAAAAACTGAAGGAAAAATGTAATCAGCAACAATCTGATGTGCATTCCATCGACGTCGGCATCCGTTGCGATAACAATATTATTGTAACGCAATTTTTCCAAACCATCCTCAATATCCAATGCCGCTTGCAACAAATTAAACTCCTCATTTTCATAAACAATTTTCTTGCTCATTCCGTAGGAGTTTAACGGCTTTCCACGCAAACTAAAAACAGCCTGCGTATTTACGTCCCGCGATTTCGTGATGGAACCGGAAGCCGAATCACCCTCGGTGATAAAAAGGGTGCTCTCCAGATTCCTTGGGTTTTTGGTGTCCGGAAGATGGGCACGGCAATCCCTTAATTTTTTGTTGTGCAGATTGGCTTTTTTGGCGCGATCAGTCGCTAATTTTCTGATGCCCGATAATTCCTTGCGCTCTCTTTCGGCTTGGAGAATTTTGCGCAATAATGCATCCGCTGTTGCAGGATTCTTGTGCAGATAATTATCTAATTTGGTTTTTACAAAATCGTTCACAAAAGTTCGCACTGATGGCATTCCGGGTTCGGAACCCATATCTGTCGAGCCCAATTTGGTTTTTGTTTGCGACTCAAAAACAGGTTCCATAACTTTGATGCTTATAGCCGTAACTATAGATTTTCGCACGTCAGAAGCTTCGAAACTTTTGTTGTAAAACTCCCTAATGGTTTTTACTATCGCTTCGCGATAAGCCGCCAAATGCGTTCCTCCTTGGGTCGTGTTTTGTCCGTTTACAAAGGAATGGTATTCTTCGCTATATTGCGTTTTGCTGTGTGTCAAAGCAATTTCGATATCCTCACCTTTCAAGTGAATTATCGGATATTCTAAATCTTCAGCGCTAATCGTTTCCTCCAATAAATCTTTCAATCCATTTTCAGAGAAATACTTTTCGCCATTGAATAATATGGTTAATCCATTATTTAGGTAACAATAGTTCTTCAGCATTTTAATTACATACTCGTACCGGAATTTGTAATTTTTAAAAATCGCTTCATCCGGAATAAAAGTCACTTTGGTCCCCTTTCGTTTGGTGGTATCAATTATGTCTTCTTCGAGAACTAAGTTACCTGCAGAAAATTCTGCGGCCTTTTGTTTCTCGTCCCGAACAGATTCCACCCGGAAATAATTTGACAAAGCATTTACGGCTTTGGTTCCCACTCCGTTCAAACCAACCGATTTCTTGAAAGCCAAGGAATCATACTTACCACCTGTATTCATTTTAGAAACCACGTCAATCACTTTCCCTAGCGGAATTCCGCGGCCATAATCCCTTACGGTTACCGTTTTATCTTTAATGGTCACTTCGATCGTTTTACCGGCACCCATAACGAATTCATCGATACAGTTGTCCAGCACCTCTTTCAGAAGGATATAGATACCATCATCAGGTGATGAACCATCACCCAATTTCCCAATATACATACCGGGACGCATACGAATGTGTTCTTTCCAGTCGAGCGAACGAATATTGTCTTCGGTATATTGATTTTGATCTGACATTTTGAATTTTAACGTTTTGCTGCTAATGTAGTATAAATTGATAAAAATTAAAAGTGGATGCGATCAAAGTTATCAAGAATGATATTGACATTTTTTAAATGTAGGATTTCAAGGATGCAAAATTGAAAAAATTAGAAATTCGCTATTATTTTTCTTAGTTGATCGTCTAATTCTGGATTAGAAATCCTGTTGTTTAGCAGATCAAAATTATCGTAAAAACTAGGAAATGAAAATGTCGCCTTGATATTCCCGCCATACCATGGGAATGCTTTTTTGGCAATTTCAAGAACATTTGCGCCTCCCCTTTTGCCATCGGAAGCGGCCATGAGCAGCATGGGTTTGTCCTGAAAAACTTTCCCCTTAATACGGGAACACCAGTCAAAAATGTTTTTGAAAGCCGCCGAGTAATTGGAATTGTTTTCCGCCAATGAAACCACCAGAATATCGGCACTGGCAATTTTATCCAAAAATGCTTGCGCCATTGGGTGATGCCCTACTTCCTTTTCTATATCCACACTAAAGATAAGCATTTGGTAATCATTCAAATCCAGCACTTCCACTTCGGCATTCTTAAATAAATGAGCAGCATAAGTCGCTAACTTTTTATTAATGGAATGTTTGCTTGGACTGGCTCCAAATGCGATTATTTTCATTGTATTAAATTTTCACTAAAGTAATAAAAATCGAAATACGTTCAAAACGAAACCAAAACGCAAATTTAACACGATTCTAATTCTCGGGAACGACCTAAAAAAATAGACCTGCAAAAATGACTCTTGCAGGTTTATTTCTATTTTCTTTGTCCTTTTCTCTGTTTTCTTTGGAAACTATACGTTAAATCTGAAGTGCATAACGTCTCCGTCTTTAACTACATATTCTTTTCCTTCCACTTTGAATTTCCCTGCCTCTTTACATTTCGCTTCGGAACCATATTGAACGAAATCCTCATATGAAATTACCTCTGCACGGATGAATCCTTTTTCGAAATCGGTGTGAATTACTCCGGCTGCTTGCGGTGCCGTTGATCCAATATCGATTGTCCAAGCACGTACTTCTTTTACTCCAGCGGTAAAGTAAGTTTGTTGCTTCAATAATTTGTATGCCGCGCGAATCAAAACTGAAGCACCTGGCTCAGTTAATCCCATATCTTCTAGGAAAACCTGACGTTCTTCGTAGCTTTCCAATTCAGTAATATCAGCTTCTGCACCAACAGAAAGTATAATAACCTCTGCATCTTCATCCTTAACCAATTTACGAACTTGATCTACATATTTATTTCCGCTAACCGCTGAATTCTCATCTACATTACAAACATACAACACCGGTTTTGCTGTGATCAATTGAAAACTCTCCATCAATACTTCCTCATCATTGCTCTGTGGAGTTATAGTTCTGGCTGATTTTGCCTGAAGCAAAGTTTCTCTAATTCTGTCCAAAAGCGCTTTTTCGGTTTGCGCTTCTTTATTTCCAGTTTTAGCTGCACGATTTACCTTTTCAAGGCGTTTTTCTACCGTATCCAAATCTTTTAATTGCAATTCGATATCAATGGTCTCTTTGTCACGAATTGGGTTTACATTACCGTCAACGTGTACTATATTATCATTATCAAAACAACGCAATACATGAATAATTGCGTTACATTCCCTAATGTTTCCAAGAAACTGGTTTCCCAAACCCTCGCCTTTACTTGCTCCTTTAACTAAACCTGCAATATCTACGATATCAACAGTTGCCATTTGAACACGTTCTGGTTTTACTAATTCCTCCAATTTTTCAATTCTCGGATCAGGAACGTTTACAACTCCTATATTAGGTTCTATTGTACAAAATGGAAAGTTGGCACTTTGCGCTTTGGCGTTTGATAAACAATTGAACAATGTTGATTTTCCAACATTTGGTAACCCTACAATTCCTGCTTTCATGATATTTATGTTTACAGACAGCATTTGACCGCTATATGTTTTTAATGTTTACTATAAAATTTTGCAAATATAAGGTATAAAAGATGCTCAATAAGTATAAACCTGATATTTATGCTTGTTTGATAAGTTTTTTATAAAAAAACACAATGCCAATCCTAATGTTTTGTTAAAAAATTCTATATTGCAGGACAAATTAAACTAAACAAAAACCAAAATTCAATTTAATTATGAAAAAAATCACATTATTATTCTTACTTCTAAACGTCAGTTTTCTTTTTGCCCAAAAAGAAATCTCTGGAGTGGTAAAGGATAACACCGGTGCAGCGCTTCCAGGTGTTAACATCGTCGAAAAAGGAACCAGTAATGGTGTATCTACTGATTTTGACGGAGCGTATAAAATAAGAGTTAGCGAAGGAGCAACTATAGTCTTTAGTTATATCGGTTTCGCTAAAGTGGAAAAAGCGGCCACAAGTGACAGAATCGATGTAGTCCTATCTGAAGAAGGCGGACAAGCCTTACAGGAAATTGTAGTTACTGGATCTAGAACAGCTCCAAGAAGCAACACAACTACTGCACTCCCTATTGATGTTATTTCTTCAAAAGATTTAGCTTCTACAGGACAAGCTAGTTTTGACAAGGCATTACAGTACAAAATCCCTTCTTTTAACACGGTACAAACACCGGTAAACGATGCGACTTCTTTACTGGATCCTTATGAAATCAGAAACATGGGACCAAGTAGAACCTTGATCCTTATCAACGGTAAACGTAAAAACTTAAGCTCATTGCTTTATGTTCAAACGTCTCCAGGACGTGGTGAAACAGGAGCTGATATCTCAGCTATTCCTACTGATGCAATCGAAAGAGTAGAGATACTTCGTGATGGTGCTTCGGCTCAATACGGTTCTGATGCAATTGCTGGGGTAATGAATATCATCTTGAAGAAAAATACTAACGGCGGCGCAGTAACTGTAAGAAGCGGTATCACTGCTGAAGGTGACGGTGAAATGTTGGGAGTAAGTCTTAACAATGGTTCTGAAGTGGGCGACGGTAAAGGTTTTGTTAACTATACCGTAGATTTCTCTAAAGTTGCTCAAGCAAACAGACCTGGGACGGTTGATGCGGCGGGAGAAGCTTCTGATTTTGGTGCTGATCTAGCTGATGTACAAGCTTTCTTAGCAAAAAAACCGGATGCGGGAAACATAAATGGTTCCCCTGAAACTGCCGCTGCTAAATTTTTAGTGAATGGTGCATTTGATTTATCTGAAGAAACGCAACTGTATTACAATGCAGCTTATGTTTACAAAAAAGTAAACTCATTTGCCAACTACAGAACTCCTTACTGGAGAATGTTATCTGACTATCCATATTTAAAAGATTTCTTTGGAGACGGTACTGCCGCTTCATATGTTGGTTATGTACCTACTTTTACAGGGGATTTGAATGACTACAATGGGACATTAGGTTACAAAGCTGTTAAGAACGGTTGGAATACTGACGCCAGTGTAACAGTTGGCGGAAACACGCAAACTTACTCAGTAGAAAACTCTCATAATAGATCTGACATACAAGATGAAAATGGTAATAACGTTTATTTAGAAAACAGTCCAATCACTTTTAAACCAGGAGGAACTTCTTTCAACCATGTTGTAGGGAATTTAGACATCTCTAAGATTTTGTCTGATAAAATCAGTATTGGTTTTGGATCTGAAATCAGAACAGAAACCTTTGAAGTTATTGAAGGGGACAAAGCGTCTTGGGATGGCCAAGGAGCCGATTCATTTGCCGGTAACAGACCTGAAAATTCAGGAAAATGGAACCGCTATAACTTAGGAGCTTATTTTGACCTTGCCTATGATATTACTGAAGATTTCTTAATAAACGGTACCCTTCGTTATGAAGATTACAGTGATTTTGGTGATGCTACAGTTTGGAAATTGAGCTCTAGATATAAATTTGCAGACGACAAAGTAACATTAAGAGGTTCTGTTTCAACAGGTTTCAGAGCTCCTACTTTGCACCAAATTTACACTCAAAAATCACAATATTCATTCGTTGCAGGGGAAGGAATTCAAGTTAGTGGAATTATAAATAACGTTTCTCCACAAGCTCGTTTAATAGGCGTGCCTAAATTAGATGCTGAAAAATCCACTAATATTACAATAGGTATTGGTGCTAAACCTTCAAGAAACTTTAATTTCACCATAGATTATTACAACATCAAGGTAGAAGACAGAATTCTATTGGGAGACATTGTATCAACAGATTACGGAGATGTAGCCTGGTTTGAAAACTCATTTGACTCAAGAACTTCAGGTTTAGATTTTGTTGCAAACTATAGTAATATTCTTGTAGGAGAAGGTACATTAGGTTTCAACCTTTCTGGAAACGTTACAATAGACAACGAAAGAATCTCTCCAGTAAGAAGTGGTAACTTTAGCGAAACACTTGACGCTTTAATGTTTACTTCTAGACCAAACACAAAATGGATCTTAGGAGCTAATTATGACCTAGGGAAATTCGGTTTCTCTCTTAACAACACCTATTTTGGTAAAACAACCTTTAAACAAGCTGGTTTAGATTCTAACTTAAGAACTGAATTTATCCCTAAAATTGTTACAGATTTAGGAGTTACATTCTCTGCAACAGAGAAATTAACATTGTCTTTGAATGTGAACAATTTATTGAACGTATTACCAGAATGGGAATTCAAAGCAGAAAATGCAGCTGGTACAGCACTGTTAAACGATGCCGCTCAAGTAAAAAACCAATCTAACTTGATTACTTTCAACCAACGTTATTCTCAAATGACTTATGACGGTTTTCACTTTAGCCAATTAGGAACTATGTTCAATTTATCATTGAACTATAAATTCTAATTCGATTATCAAATAATACTGAAAAGGGCTATCCATCGGGTAGCCCTTTTTTTTATATGCTATTTTTTCATAAATTTATATATCGTTTAAAAACTATTGTCATTGTCCGAAGGCGTATTTTACAATCACAATGCGGTTTAAGCTAATGTTTACCTAATCGGCAAAATTATGGCAACTCTCTATGAAGGAAAAATGGCGGCAATCTATGATGCCATGTATCAAACATTTGTTAATTATGATGAAGAGTACACCTTTTACAATACCATTATCAAAGCAAACAACTGCAAGACCACTCTGGAAATAGGAAGTGGAACAGGCAATCTGGCCAAACGTTTCAATGAAAACGATCAAGATTACACAGGACTGGACTACAGTGAAAGTATGCTTGCCATTGCCCGAGAAAGAAATGAAAATTGCATCTTCATTCAAGGGGACATGCGGGACTTCAATCTTGAAAAGCAGGTGGACTCCATTATCATCACAGGTAGATCCACGAGTTATTTAACGACGAATGAGGACCTCAATGAAACTTTTGCTTCCTTATACAATAATATTACGGAGCAAGGTATAATTGTATTCGATTTTATAGACGCCAATCGCTTTATACCATTTATAAATGAAAATCAAAAAATCATTCATCAAGCAGAACATGACGGGATGAACTACATAAGGGAAAGCAACTGGGAAACGACTTCTTTGGACAATTTCATGCTGGAATGGAATGCAAAATACTACACAATAATAAATGGCGAAAAAAACCTGATTGCCGATGATTTTTCCACCGTGCGCGTCTTCACACTAAATGAAATGCAATTGTTTTTATATTTAAATAATTTTGAAATCATAAAAACCATAGACAGAAAAACCTACGCATATGACACCTACGTCATTGCGGCAAAAAAGAAACCCTTGTAAAGCAAAATGAAATGAATCCGCTTTTTTTTAGTGTGAATAATACAATTTTTATCGACAATTATGTAATAAGTCAAACGCACTATAATTGTAAATTTGTGATATAAATCTTTAAAATCAAATATTATGAAAATTATAGTTTTAGGAATGGCCGCTTTTTTATTCTCTATTAATATCCAAGCGCAAAACAAGAATGTAAAAACGGAAGTCAAAACCAATATTACGACAATCAAAGATTCCCAAGGGGAAAAAAAATTAGTCGAAACTAAGGAAGTAGAAGAAGTTCAAAACTTACAATTAAACGATGCCAATTCAAATGTCTTAAATAAAGACATAAAGGAAAGCCCTGTTGAAGTAACAGCGACCACTAAAATCACCGCAGACGGAGTAACCAAAGTTATCGATGTGGACAGATCGGCATATTACGAATTAGACGGTACAAAATATCAGGTGTCTACTGACAAAAAAGGATATTCCGTATTTATGCCCGATGGAAAAAAATCAGCCGTATTAAGAAAAACGTCTAATAACAACTATATTTATAGAGCCGGAAACAAGACTTCTTTTGGTCACTTTAATTCTGATGGCAATATGATTTTAGAGTCTTACGACGAGGCTACCGATACGATTACCGTTACCACTTACATTATCGCGAAATAGTCCAAAGTAGTTTAAAGCAAAAAAAATCCTGAGTCAGTAAAAAACTCAGGATTTTTTTTTGCCCTATTTAAAGGATCTATTCGTTGTGCAAAAATGCTTGCCTGTTCAGCAATGTTTCTTCCGATTCCACATGGTTATCATCAGGAATACAACAGTCAACCGGACAAACCGCGGCACATTGCGGTTCGTCATGAAAACCTTTACATTCGGTACATTTTCCCGGAACGATGTAGTACACTTCGTCCGAAATTGGCGTTTGGGCTTCTTCAGCATCAACCTCAGTACCGTCCGGCAAAATCACTTTTCCCGTCAGTTTGGTCCCATCTTTATATCTCCAATCGTCCGCACCCTCGTATATAGCTGTATTTGGGCACTCCGGTTCGCATGCGCCACAATTGATACATTCATCAGTTATTATAATTGCCATTTGTTATATTATTTGTTATTCGGGTCAAAAAAATCCTGTTAAGCGACTTTTGACTTTAAGACATTTGACTTTCGACTTATTAAAGCTTATTTTTGTGCAAAATTACAATCAAAACTATTCATAAGCAAACATTATGACATTAGAAACAAAAAAAACTGTTTTTGTTGAATTAGGGAAATTTTTAAACCAATTTTCCGAAGACAGCAGTTCCAGAAAAGCCACTGTCCTGCATAACGATCTGTTTTTTGACGATTTCATCAATTTAATAAAGTTATCCCAGTCACATAACGGATGGTATACGCCCGAACAGGTATACTTCTCGATTCAATCTTGGGCCAAGGCGCTGACCGAGGAAAACTTGGACCAATGGCTGTCTGCGTACGCTATTGGCGAGATAAAACCCAAAGACATTGCTTTAATACTAGCGGGAAACATACCGCTAGTCGGTTTTCACGATTTTTTGTCCGTTTTGATCACGGGACACTCCGTTCGAGTAAAAACGTCCTCAAATGACCAACATTTGCTCCCTTTTCTGGCCAAATACGTCATAGCCGTTGCCCCTAAATTTGCCGAAAAGATCACATTTGTCGAGGGCAAACTAGAAAATTTCGACTCGGTTATCGCAACCGGAAGCAATAATACGGCGCGTTATTTTGAATACTACTTTAAAGACAAACCATCGATAATTAGGAAAAGCAGAAACTCGGTTGCTGTATTGAATGGCACTGAAACTAAGGAACAACTCATCGCTTTGGGCGAAGACATATTCCGATATTTCGGCTTGGGATGTCGCAATGTATCAAAGCTATTTGTACCGAAAGGCTATTCATTCGATGCCTTTTTTGAGGCAATTTTCGAATACCAAGAGATAATCCATTATGAAAAATATGCCAACAATTACGACTATAATAAAGCCGTATTTTTAATGAGCAATTTCAAGCTGTTGGACAACGGTTTTTTAATTTTGAAAGAAGATAAAAGTCATGCCTCCCCTATTTCGAGCGTGTTTTACGAATTTTATGATGACATCAGTGAGTTGCAGCTGCGCTTAAAGTCAGAAAGCGAGCAAATACAGTGCGTCGTAAGCGACAACCTTATCGAAAACTCCATTTCTTTCGGGCAAACACAGCAGCCTAACTTATGGGATTATGCGGATAACGTGGACACTATATCGTTTTTGTTAATAACATAGACCAAAAAAGGCCAATTATTGCGAATTATTTAACACTTTTTCGAGTCCTATTCCCGAAATTTGCTTTTTAATTTTTTGGACATAAACTACACCATGAAAAAACACAACTACAGCGCAGGACCATGCATTTTACCACAAGAAGTTTTTGAAAAATCAGCACAAGCTATTTTAAATTTTAATGATTCCGGGTTATCTATTTTGGAAATTTCGCACAGAAGCAAAGATTTTGTTGCCGTAATGGACGAAGCCAGATCACTTGCTATTGAATTATTGGGACTGGAGGGCAAAGGATATCAGGCTCTTTTCCTTTCTGGAGGAGCCAGCTTAGAGTTTTTGATGGTGCCTTACAACTTGATGAAAGAAGGCGGGAAAGCGGCCTATCTGGATACGGGTACATGGGCAAGCGGGGCCATAAAAGAGGCTAAATTCTTTGGAGAGACCGTTGTTGTGGCCTCTTCAAAAGAGGAAAATTACAATCACATCCCAAGAGGATATACCATACCGGCTGATGCCGATTATTTCCATTGCACCAGCAACAATACTATTTTCGGGACTCAGATGAAGGAATTTCCTTCGGTTGACATGCCATTAGTTTGCGACATGAGTTCTGATATATTTTCGAGAGTATTGGATTTCTCGAAATTTGATATCATTTATGCCGGGGCACAAAAAAATATGGGGCCTGCAGGAACGACTCTTGTTATCGTGAAAGAAGAGATTCTAGGCAAGTCCGGCAGAACGATTCCAAGCATATTGGATTATGAAAAACATATCAAGGCAGAAAGTATGTATAATACTCCTCCTGTTTTTCCGGTTTATGCTTCCCTATTAACTTTACAGTGGCTGAAAAAACTTGGCGGAGTTGCCGCAGTTGAAAAATTGAACAATGCAAAAGCGGCATTACTTTATGCCGAAATAGACAGAAACCCATTATTTAAAGGAGCTGCAGCTGTTGAAGATCGTTCAAACATGAATGCCACATTCTTATTGAATGATGCTGCACATTCAGAAACGTTTGACGCGATGTGGAAAGCGGCCGGAATCTCCGGAATACCCGGACATCGTTCAGTTGGCGGATACAGGGCTTCGATGTACAATGCATTGCCGATCGAGAGCGTTCAGGTTTTGGTTGATGTTATGCAAGCTTTGGAAAAAGCAATTTAAATTAAAACCATTGATTGATTTAAGGATCTTTAAAGAACCTTTACAATCAACAATATATTAAATAAACAGATTGAATTTTAAATTTTTCAATCTTAAAATATACAACAAAAAATGAAGGTACTAGCAAACGACGGAATTTCTAAAAGTGGAATTCTAGCTTTAGAAAAAGGTGGATTTGAAGTAATTACTACAAAAGTAGCACAAGAACAGGTGGCAAATTTCGTGAACGAGAACAACGTCAGCGTGGTTTTGGTTCGTAGCGCCACTAAAGTCCGCAAAGACATAATTGACGCTTGCCCGGGATTAAAAGTAATTGGTCGTGGCGGTGTGGGAATGGATAATATTGATGTAGATTACGCAAAGAGCAAAGGGATTCACGTAATCAATACTCCAGCGTCTTCATCAGAATCTGTGGCAGAATTAGTTTTTGCCCATTTATTTTCCGGTGTTCGTTTTTTACATGATTCGAACAGAAGCATGCCTCTTGAAGGAGATACAAACTTTGACGGTTTGAAAAAAGCATATGCAAATGGTGTTGAATTGAGAGGAAAAACGCTTGGTATTGTAGGAATTGGACGTATTGGCCAAGCTACTGCTAAAATGGCTCTTGGTTTAGGCATGAAAGTGATTGCTGCGGATAGTTTTATCCCGAAAGTTGACGTAAAAGTTGAATTTTTTGACGGTCAATCAATCAATACCACCATCGTTTCCCAATCAATTGAATCTTTATTCAAAGAAGCTGATTTCATTACCTTACACGTTCCCGCCCAAGATGGTTATATCATCGGCGAGAAGGAATTGGCCATGATGAAAGATGGCGTAGGTATTGTAAACTGTGCTCGTGGAGGTGTTATTGACGAAGTGGCATTGGTAAAAGCATTAGACAGCGGAAAAGTTTTATTTGCCGGCTTGGATGTTTTTGAAAATGAACCAACTCCCGAAATGACTATTTTGATGAACCCTAAAATTTCATTGACTCCACATATTGGAGCTGCAACAGCAGAAGCACAAGATAGAATCGGTACAGAACTGGCTTCACAAATTATTACTTTATTAGGCTAATATTTTTGATTTAAATACTACAAAGGGATTCATTAGCGCTGTTTAGTGGGTCCCTTTTTTATAAAACAATTTTAATCCCTTCCCTCTTTAAATTAATTAGGCAACCATTTATTTTAACCTAAAACACTAACAACTAATCAATTAATTTTGTAAATTTAATACTTGATTTTTAAAGCCATGAAAAATTATATTTACATCCTTGGTATTGTTTTAGGTGTTATCGTTAGCTGTACAAGTTCAAAATCGATTACTTCAAAATCAGACAAACCTATAGCTACAAAAAACGATACGGTGCGGATTGCTAATGACGAATTAAAATACGAGGTTATAATCATTGATTCTGGATTTAGTACTTGGCTCAATTCAAGAGCTTTACCCAGAGGCTATTACTCCCAGAGTTATTTGGAGAACAAAAACCAATTATGGGTAAGCGAATGGAATCGCAGAGTGTTGCAGCCAAATTTTTATGACCCCAATCTCTATATACTGACCATCGACTATGACCCTAATATCGATTATGGTTATGAAGTGAATTATTTAATATATAATTACATGGTCTATTTTCAGAATACCTACAAACAAAAACTTTTTGGTCATGTTCCTCCGCGATAATGTTCACTATATTTGTACTCATTATAAATAAAAATGAAGGCATTAAAAAAGCGTTGGGGTATTGAATCCAATTTCCAACTAACAATCATATTTATCGTTTTTGCAATTACGGGTTCCACCTCAGCATGGATATCAAAGCCGGTTTGTATATGGCTGGGTATTTTAAAAGAAGACTTCGGTTTTTGGCACACGCCCATGCGATTGCTGATCATTTTTCCGTTATACCAAGTTTTATTGGTATTGATTGGTTTCCTTTTTGGTCAATTCGAATTCTTTTGGGCCTTTGAAAAGAAAATGCTAAAACGCATGGGATTTGCATTTCTATTTAAGGAATGAACAGCAACTTAATTATCTTTTTTTTTAATTACATAATTATAAATCCAAGTTAAGGTAAAGGAAGGAATAAGATCCGTGAACGGAACAATTTCCTCCAGAAATGTAACTACTCCCCCAACTTTACCGACAGACCCTTTGTACATTCTGGTCATCAAATACGCAGCTATTGGAGCCCAAATAACATCGGAGAACTCGCCTATCATTGGCACGGAAAAAGACAGCATTCCGATACAGTCAAAGAGAATCCCGAGTATCAAATTTTTTTTTTTCGCGTTTTTATTTTCGTCTTTAAATTCTTCCTTCATTATTTTCTAAGTATCATTGACCTTTTGTGGAACTATTCTCCTTCTATTAGCTTTTGAGTTTATCGGCATACAGCTTTTTCAATTTTTCAATCTTGGGCGTGATTACATAGGAGCAATATCCCTGCGAAGTGTTGTCGTTATAGTAATTCTGGTGGTAATCCTCAGCTTCATAAAATTTAGAAGCCGCAGAAATTTTGGTTACTATAGGTTTTCCAAAAGTATTTTCCTTTGCCATTAAGTCAATATAGTCTTCGGAAATTCTACGCTGCTCATCATTGTGATAAAATATCTCGCTTCTGTATTGCGTGCCCACATCGTTACCCTGACGGTTTAAGGTGGTGGGATCGTGCGTTGCAAAAAACACCTCTAACAGTTCTCCAAATGATATTTCACGGGGATCAAAAGTAATTTGGATTGCCTCCGCATGCCCCGTTTCACCTCCACAAATTTCCTTGTAGGTTGGATTAACCGTTTTTCCTCCTGTATATCCCGAGACAACACTTTTAACTCCTTTCAGCTCCAAAAAAACGGCTTCAGTACACCAAAAGCATCCACCGGCTAATGTCGCCACTTCCATTCCTTCTTTTATTTCCATTTTATATATTTTCTTTAGGTTGCAGAAAATTATCCAATTTCAAATTTAAGGTATTAAATAGAATCAGCTATTTCTTATTAACTAAAATTTATTATTTGCCCATTATATAATCCTAAAAATCTTTGTTTCTTTGTAAAAACTGCTTCAAATGATACATGCAAAAAATTTACATAAATATTACGACCAACTCCATGTTTTGAAAGGAGTTGATTTGCATATTCAAAAAGGTGAAATCGTCTCTATAGTGGGAGCTTCTGGCGCGGGTAAAACCACGTTATTGCAAATTCTTGGAACTTTAGACAAACCCGCTCACGAAAATGAAATCATGCTACGCATTAACGATGAGGATATTTTGACCATGAACGACAAAAATTTATCCAAATTCCGGAATTTGAACCTAGGTTTTATCTTCCAGTTTCACCAACTCTTACCCGAATTTACGGCCCTAGAAAATGTTTGTATCCCTGCCTTTATCGCCAACAAATCAAAACAGGAAACAGAAACCGAGGCTAAAAAATTACTGGCCTACCTTGGGCTTTCGCACAGGATGGACCACAAACCCAATGAGCTTTCTGGCGGTGAACAACAACGGGTAGCTGTTGCCAGAGCGCTGATAAACAAGCCGGCGATTATTTTTGCCGATGAACCCTCAGGAAATCTTGATACGGCCTCTGCCGAAAACTTACACCAATTATTTTTTAAACTGCGCGATGAACTAGGACAAACCTTTGTCATTGTAACCCATAACGAAGAACTAGCCAATATGGCAGACAGAAAATTGGTGATGATAGACGGTTTGATCAGTAACTAAAAAAGTTTAAAGTTTCAGGTTTCAAGCTCATTTGGAATTAGAACCGCTTTAAACACTTATGCTTTCAACGAAAAATGAAACATTCTGAACTCAAATCATTCCTTGACGAGAAAGTCATTCAGTACAACACTCTTGATTTTATAGAGAGCGATCCGGTACAAATCCCACATTTGTTTTCCCAAAAAGAAGATATTGAAATTGCAGCTTTCTTGAGCGCAACGATCGCTTGGGGAAATCGCACCATGATTATCAGAAACTCCCATAAAATGATGGATTTAATGGGCAATGCTCCTTATGATTTTGTTATGTCGCACAAAGACTCGGATTTGGAACGCTTAGAAGGTTTTGCCCATCGTACTTTTAACGAAATTGATTTCACTTTTTTCATTAAAAGCTTAAAAAACATTTATCAAAACCATAATGGTTTGGAAAGCGTATATTCTAAAAACCAACAATTAGAAACTATGCAAAAAAGCATTTCCGAATTCAAGAAAACTTTTTTTGAAATTCCGCACCAATACCGCACCCAAAAACATGTTTCGGATCCCATGAACAATTCTGCCGCGAAACGCATCAACATGTTTTTGAGATGGATGTGCCGCCAGGACAATAAAGGAGTCGATTTAGGAATTTGGAAAAGCATCCCTCCCGCTTCATTATCTTGTCCATTGGACGTGCACTCCGGGAACGTAGCCAGGAAATTAGGCCTCTTGACCAGAAAACAAAATGACGCAAAAGCATTAGCCGAATTAGATTTCAACCTCAGAAAATTGGACCCTGTTGACCCTGTCAAATATGATTTTGCCTTGTTTGGTTTGGGGATATTTGAAGGCTTTTAAAACTTCTATTTATTCTACCGTAATTGACTGTAAAAGAGTCGTTTTTTAACTTTTACTTAATAGGAATAATAAATTAAAATTGGCTATTTTTACAGCGTTTTATATTTATTACCAAATGTAATATCTTTAACCATAGGATGAATTTGACCTTGCCCCATTTAATTCATTTTATTTTAATCTTTTTGACTCTTTTTTTCCTGATTTTGATTATCCTACTAATCACGAATCGATGGAGATACGAATCATACAAGTCTAGAATAAAATCTACAAAAACTAAAATTGATGTATTTTTAACGTCGCTTCTATTTTCTTTTTCCGACGAAGAAACGATCATAGCTGACATCAAACAATTTAAGAAAGAAATTCCTTTTGAAAAAAAGTGGTGCAAAAAAATCATACTTAATGAAATCATTTATTTGAAGCAAAACTTAAAAGGGGAAATAACCGATAACATTCATTTGATCTACGAACAATTTGGTCTCTTTGATTACACCCTTAAGTTTTTGAGCAACAAAAAATGGTATGTGAAAAGTCTCGGAATCTATCAGTTGCAAACTTTAGAATATACCAAAGGACAAAGCTATGTTAGACCATATTTAAAACACAAAAATAAAATATTAGTTTCCAATGCCTATTTTGGGTTAATTTCATTAGCATCTGACAATCTAGACTTCTTAAATGACTATCCCGATTCCATTTCTTTAAAAAATGAAATAAAAATCATGGATATTCTTCATTCGAAGAAACCGCCGATACCTAATAATTTAAATGAGTGGATTGTTTCAAAAAACCCTTCTGTAGTGAAATTAGGAATAAAATTCATGGTTTTTTATAATTGCTTCAATGAAACTCAACTCATACTGGACCTATTGCAATCTGATGATGAAACAATACGCCATGAAGTAATTGTTGCTGTGAATGACTTAATAATCATTGGAGCCGAGCAAGTTTTAATTGACCAGTTTGACAACGAGCAAAAAGCTAATAGAATAGAGATTTTGAAGTCTTTATGTACTATTGGCACCATAAAAACAGAAAAATTCGTTCATGATTTACTAATAAATTCTATTGACCAAGACGTCAAATTACAAGCGGTTTATACTTTGAATCAATTAAACCCAGTTTATTTTGAAAATGCTTTTGAAGGAAATTCAGAAATAACAAAAATGGTAAAACATGTAAAAGATCCATATATATGATTTTTAAAGAGCTTTTAAACTATTACGAAACTTTCGTTGCCTGTTTCTCGCTATCCTATATATTGTTCTATATATTTTTGGCAATTCTGTCCTATACCGCCATTAAAAAACACATCAATACCAAGTACTTTATTCATGATGATATTCTGGCAAAATCAAATCACGTTATTGGGGTATCAGTTGTAGCCCCCGCATTTAATGAAGGTGCAAATGTTGTTTACAACGTAAAGTCACTATTGTCCCTGACCTATCCTAAGTTTGAAGTTGTTATTGTAAATGATGGTAGTACTGATGATACTTTAGAAAAACTGATAAATGAATTTGAACTGGTAAAAGTAGATTTTTTTTACCAGGAAAAAATTGAAACTAGACCCGTAAAGTCTCATTACAAGTCAACAAACCCTTTATACTCGAAACTATTGGTAGTTGACAAAGAAAACGGAAAAAGTAAAGCAGACGCGTCAAATGCCGGAATCAATTCTACAAAATATCCCTTATTCCTATGTACAGATGTTGATTGCATCTTAAAAGGTGACACCATTATAAAACTTGCCAAACCATTTATGGAAAGCGAGAAAAGAATTATAGCAACCGGAGCCGGTATCCGAATTTCAAATTCATGTGAAGTAAAAGACGGATTTCTTGTGAAGGTGCATTTTCCGAGTGGCTGGTATCCTCGATTTCAAGAACTCGAATACGTGCGTGCTTTTCTTTTTGGCAGAATGGCTTGGAGCCAAATTAACAGTTTATTGTTAGTGTCCGGCGGATTAGGAATGTTTGACAAAGAGGTTGCCATTGCAGCTGGCGGGTATTGGCACAAATCATTGGGAGAAGACATGGAACTCATCACCCGAATGAGAAAGCATATGTATGAAAACAATCTCGACTTTGCAATAAAATACATACCGGAATCGCTGTGCTGGACAGAAGTTCCTGCAACAAAAACAGTATTGATAACACAACGTGTAAGATGGGCAAGAGGACTAATTCAGACCTTATATCTGCATAAAAACCTCTTTTTTAATCGAAAATATGGAAGAACTGGATTTCTAATTTTCCCCTACTTTTTCGCTTTTGAGTTCTTGGTTCCCATATTGGAGTTTATTGGTGTTATCGTTTTAATATTGTGTTTTATTTTCTTGGATATCAACTATACTTATTTCCTTTACTTGACCTTGACAGTTTACCTATTCTATCTCATTATTACCATCATTTCCATATTTTTGGATGACCGATTATACAAGAATTATGCAAATATTAAAGAGATTGCAACACTTATTCTTATGGCGATGATAGAACCAATATTCTATCATCCGGTAAATGTATATGCCTCGTTGAAAGGATACTTACACTTTATTAGAAAAAAAGAACAATCATGGGGTAATATGCAGCGAATTGGTTTTAATACACAAAAAAAATAAGCATGAAAAAGAATAAAAATTATAGAATTAGAATTGGATTCATGCTTTTTTTCCTATTCGGCATTGCATCTAACAATTTAATAGTAGCCCAAAAGATTGATGTTGACAATCTTTTGAAAGAAGCGATCAATGACGTCAATAAAGACAAAAACTACGATTCCGGTTTAAAAAAATCGCAATTGGGGATTAATCTGGCTCCAGATTACCTGGATTTCTATTTGCTGTCCGGAAGAATCTATCAACTAAAGCAAAAAAATGACAGTGCCCGATATTATTTTAATTACGTAATTGATAAAAATGCGGCTTATGAAGATGCTTTCTCTTATCTTATTACATTAGATTTAGAAGAAAAAAAATATGCTGATGCCGAAATTACAATTGATAAAGCAATAGCAGCACATCCTGAAAACAAGGGGTTTTACCTTAAAAAAATGATTGTTTATCAATTGCAGAAGGATGAAAAAAAAGAATATCAGTATCTAAAAACATTGCATTCAAAATATCCTGAGGATAATGAAATCAAACAACGTTTGTTCATTTTAGAATTAAAAATCAATTCAGACAGAGTTGGCGTTAATTATAGCTTTACAACTTTCGATCGAGATGGATATGGGCCATGGCACTTGGGAAGTGTACAGCACATAAGAGAGAGAAGTTGGGGATCCTTAATAGGAAGAATCAGCTATGCTGATAGGTTTTCGGCCGGAGAAAGTGTTGCAAACGGGATTCAATATGAAGGAGAGTCCTATTTTTTTACCGGAAAAAACAGTTATTCATATGTTGGTGCCGCCTTTAGCCAAGACCCTGTGTTTCCTAAATTAAGGCTTGGTTATTCTTATTTTCAAAACTTTACTAAGGGATGGGAAGCTGATTTAGGCATTCGCTATATAAAAACAACGGACAGCCAGTTTTCAACTGCAGTTTTAGGTGTTGGAAAATACCTAGATTCCTATTGGATTAACTTAAGAACTTACATTCAAAAGGGCCAAAATAATTTTTATCCCGCATTTACACTTACATCAAGATATTATTTGAACACTCGATTCGATTATATTACGGTGATTGCCGGCTATGGAACCTCGCCTGACGAAAGAACCACTTTGGGCCAAATAGATCAGAGAATCGCTTTGGATTCTTATAGAATCAGTGGCGGCTATTACAAGTTATTTAGCAACCATTTTATAACGGGTATTCAAATGGGATATAATAATCAAGAATATGCTCCAGGTTTAATGCAAAATGAATTGGAACTATCTTTGATGTTGCAATACAAATTTTAAAAAATGTTTCTAAAGCATTTATCTATAAAGTTTATTTTAATAGTGCTTACCGGATTTACTACTATGGCCCAATCGGAAATCACTATTAAAAATGATGCTGAAAAAGAGATCATTGCAGTTTCTGACAATGCAAAACCTGCTGCAGTAATTTTAAAATCTTATTTAGACAAAGCCTTTTCGAGTCCCTTTCTGATTGAATCAGAAAGAGGAAACAGTGAAATCACTTCGAAAATAATTCTCGAAATATCAAATAAAGAAGACCAGAAATTAGCGAATAATTTCACGATTAAAACTGACGAGACCAATATTTATCTCATTGCGCCAAACGAAAAATACCTGCGTTATGCCGTTTATACGCTATTGGAAATTTGGGGATTCAGAAAATTCACTTCCAAGGTCGATTATATCCCAAAATTAGACCAAGTTAGTTTCCCTAAGAATACGGATAAAATAAACAAACCCTCCTTCGAATACAGAGCATTATTTTATCCTGACGCTTACGACGAGGCTTTTAGGGACTGGCATAAATTAGACTGGCATTTAGATGATTTTGGTATTTGGGGTCATTCTTTCGACAAACTATTACCAGCAAAAGATTATTATAAAACAGACCCTAAATTATTTGCCTTATATGAGGGCAAACGCAGACCTGAATCATTATGTATGACTAATGACACAGTTACTTCGATAATAATAAAAAGGATAGGAGAAATCATCGCGAAAACACCCGATCCGAAATTTTATTCCGTAAGTCAAAATGATGACGCAATCTATTGTGAATGTAGCGAATGTAAATTATTAAATGAAAAACACGGCGGTCCCCAAGGTTCGCTCTATTATTTTTTAAATAAAATTGCAATACATTTTCCGAAAGCCAATTTTTCGACATTAGCATACTTGCAAACCTACCAGCCACCCACGAATTTAAAAATAGCTCCCAATATTTACCCCCTATTTTGCCCAATTGATTTAAACCGTGGCAAATCGATAGCAAATGAGAGCAATAGCAAAAATGTGATTAAAACATTACAAAATTGGAATGCCGCAACATCGCATTTGTATCTGTGGGATTATACCGTCCAATTCTCAAACTATTTATCGCCGTTTCCTAATCTACATACTTTTGCTGACAATCTTAAACTCTTCGAACAAAACAATGTAAAAGGGTTGTTCGTACAAGGCTACGCTGATGTTCCGGGAGATTTTTCGGAATTAAGGCAATATCTTTTATCAAAATTATTGTGGGATACCGAAATCGATATTCAAAGTACTACCGCTGATTTTTTAAGAGGTTTTTATGGGGCTGCGGCGCCTTCGATTCAGAAATATTTGAGCCTTTTGACAGCGAATCAGCAAGCGGGAAATCAGTATCTGGATATTTATTCGGGGCCAATTCAAAGCAGAAATACATTCTTGTCACCCGAGGCCATGACCCAATACGATCAATTAATTAATGAAGCATCCTTAGCGGTCACAAAGGACAATTTAATAACGCCAAGAATCACAAAGTTAAGGTTGGCGCTTGAGTATGTCTATTTTGAACAATCCAAGTTTTACGGAAAAGACAAACATGGTATGTTTACTATCAACGAGAAGGGATTAAAAGAAGTAAACAAAGGTCTAAACGAAAGGGTAAGGGTATTTTCTGAAAGCTGCAAAGAAAATGGAATTTACGAACTTAGTGAAGGCGGCTTATCCCCAGATCAATATTATAAAGAGTGGATCGAAATCACAAAAAACACTACTAATCACCTTGGCGAAAATATAGCTGTGAATTTTATAACCGCTCCTGCGGAGGATTTTTCAGCAAAAGGAAGTTACGCCCTAGTTGATGGCGTAAGGGGCTACAAGGACTTCAATAGCAATTGGACTGGATGGTATGGTACAAATCCAGAGATCGAATTGATAACGCAAAATTTAGAATTCTGTAGGATGCGAATAAATTTTCTTGATGACCAAAGGCATTGGATTTTCATTCCTGAAAAAATTACTGTCTATGGATTTAGAAACCAAAAATGGGAGCTTATCACTGTAAATAGTTTCGGGAATTTAACAGCAAGCGAGTCAATTATAATAAAAAATTGGGAATTGACTGACAAAAACTTTAGTATGTTTACAAAAATAAAACTTGTGATTCAAAATCAACAGGAATTGCCATTTTGGAGACAAAGAAAGTTTAAAAAACCAATGGTAATGCTTGATGAAATTGAGCTTTATAAAAAATAAATTACTATAATATGCCTAACGGGAAAAAAATATTAATTGTCGAGGATGATGATTTGATGATCGTTATTCTTCAATTTATTCTAAAAAAAGAAGGATACGAAATATCTGTAGCGAAAGACGGATTGAATGCAATCGAAAGAATACCCGAAATTGCTCCAGATATGGTAATTACGGACATAATGATACCATTTAGGTCAGGTCTTGAAGTGATTAGTTATGTCAAAACAAATTATAAAAACATTCCCATTATCGTGGTTTCCTCTCTTGGAGAAGAGGAATCAACCGTTGTGGAAGCTTTCAAACTTGGGGCCGATGATTTTGTTCCCAAACCATTCAATCCAAATGAAGTGGTTGCTCGAGTGAAACGATTGTTTAACAGCTAATTATTGTTGTTTTTTATTAGGACTAATACCTTAATAAAACCATTCGAGACCAAGGATTTCGTTCAATTATCAACTTTACTTTCAAAAAGACTATCTTTGCAAAAAATTTAAGCAAATGACCACTTTTGAGCAATTCAATCTTCCCAAATCCGTACAAAAAGCAATTGACGATTTAGGATTTACAACGCCTACTCCTATTCAGGAAAAAACTTTCTCTGTGATAATGTCTGGTCGCGATATGATGGGAATTGCACAAACAGGAACGGGTAAGACATTTGCCTATCTTTTACCCTTATTAAAATTATACAAATTTACTGAAGGGCATACGCCAAAAATAGTAATTCTGGTCCCTACTCGTGAACTTGTGGTTCAAGTTGCAGAGGAAGTAGAAAAACTGACGAAATACATGTCAGTTCGTACCGTAGCTATTTTCGGTGGTGTTAACATCAATACGCAAAAAACAACCGTTTATCAAGGTTGCGACATACTGGTAGGAACGCCTGGAAGAATCATGGATTTGACACTGGACAATGTGATTCGTTTTGAGGACATGCAAAAACTGGTTATCGACGAATTTGATGAAATGCTTAATTTGGGTTTTCGCACACAATTGACGGCCATTTTGGCTATGATGCCAAAAAAACGCCAGAACATTCTCTTTTCAGCAACCATGACTGATGAAGTGGATGCCATTTTGAATGATTATTTCGATTATCCTGAAGAGGTTACCCTTTCAGCTTCTGGAACTCCGTTAGAGAACATCAAACAAATCGCGTATAACGCTCCCAACTTTAACACTAAGGTAAACCTGTTGAAACACTTATTGCAAAACAACGAAAACATGAGTCGTGTTTTAGTGTTTGTCAACAATAAGAAGATTTCTGATATGCTTCATGAGCGCATCGAGGAAGATTTTGAGGACCAATTTGGAGTAATCCACTCTAATAAATCTCAAAATTACCGTTTGAGCACCATGGCATCGTTTCAGGAAGGAAATCTTCGTGGTCTTATCACAACGGATATTATGGCTAGAGGATTGGATATTTCGAACATTACACATGTTGTCAATTTCGAAATGCCCGACATGCCTGAATTATACATGCATAGAATTGGTAGAACGGGTCGTGCGGATAAAACAGGTACTGCGATCAGTTTTATTGCGCCTCGTGAAGAAGAATATAAGGTAGAGGTGGAAGTCTTGATGAATATGGAATTAGCAATCGAGACATTCCCTGAAGAGGTAGAAATTTCTGCAAAACTAATCGAACCGGAGAAAGAGCGACAAGTAGTTAAGTTCTTAATGAAAAAGAAGAAACTTGAAGGAGATGGCGCTTTCCAAGAGAAAAGTAAAAAGAACAAGAAAGTCAATTTGGGAGGACCTGGAGTAACCAAGAAAAAAACACACGGATCCGTCAACCGTAATATGTTAAAAACGAGAGACAAAAAGAGAAAAGATAAAAACAAATAATATACACAAAGGCTAAAAAATGAAATTCATTTTTTAGCCTTTTTCCTTTTCCAAAAATATATTATCCTTTCCTAATTCGCGGTAAAAACCAAACATACCGGAGAACATAAATCGATTCTTTTTCCGGTATCGGTAATCATACCGGTTGCCATATCTCTTTTGAATATTACAATATTGTTAGAATATTGATGTGCAACTAACAGAAAATTCCCCGTTGGGTCAATTGCAAAATTACGCGGCCCCTTGCCCAAAGTACTCGTCTGCCCTTTCAATTCTAGTTTTCCTTTTTTTAATATTTTAAAGATCGAAATGTCGTTCGCCTCGCCTCTATTTGACGCATACAAGAATTTTCCGTCTGGCGAAACATGGAGGTCGGCAGAACTGAACGTCCCTTTGAAATCTTTCGCCAAAATGCTGGTTTCAGTCATTTTTTTCAACTTCCCTTTTGAATAGGAAAAAACAGTTAAGGCGCCGTTCAGCTCCTGCAACAGGTAAACATGTTTTCCGTCCTTACTAAAGGTCAGGTGCCTAGGCCCGCTCCCAGGACTAAGTGAAACGCTATCTTTCACTTTTAGGTTCTCTTTAGCTGAATTGGGATCATACTGATAAGAATAAACTTTGTCATTGCCCAAATCATTAGACAAAACAAACTTTCTGTCCGGCGAGAAATGAACCATATGCACATGCGGTTTCTCCTGCCTTTTGGCGTTAATACCCTTTCCGTAATGTTGCACCACTTGTTTCGCTTCAGAAATGCTTCCGTCTCCGTTTTTTCCGAACACGGAGATGTTCCCGCCGGAATAATTGGCAACAATCACGTTTTTGTCGTCATTAATGATATAACAAGGATCAGCTCCCTTGGAATCTTGCGAATTTAGAAAGTCTAATTTTCCGCTGACCGAATCAAAACTGAAAGAACTCACTTTACTTTGAGCACCATTCTCATTCACCGAATAAACGAACTTATTGTCCGGCGAAACAGCCAAATAACTTGGGTTTATAACCTCGGAAGCATTTTTAAAGCTGAAATTGCCCGTGTTCGTGTCGAATTCGTAAACATAGATTCCTTTGCTCTCGCATCCGTTCGTATACGTCCCTATCAGTAAATTAAATTTATCATTTTGTGCTTGAACCATGGTGAAAATTAAAAGCAAAAAAAGTGTAGAATATTTTTTGTTCATTATTTGAAATTTTATTAGGAAAGCTAAAATACACATTATAGATAAACCTATTCGCGTTCCTTGAAAAATACAGAGTGAATTGAAAATTTATTTGGTAAAAAATAGAAAAAAAATGATTGCCAACGACAAAAAAATTAAACGATAGCGACATACAACTGTAAACAAATTTGTATTTTTGATAAACTCAAAATAAGAATGCAATTTAGACATCCCGAAATTCTATACTTTCTCTTCTTATTGATCGTACCAATTTTGGTTCATTTATTTCAGTTTCGTCGTTTCAAAAAAGAATATTTCACCAATGTCCGATTCCTAAAAGCGCTTTCCGTACAGACCCGAAAAAGTTCGAAAATTAAAAAATGGCTGCTTCTTAGCTCTCGTTTGTTATTGTTGTCCTGCATTATTATCGCATTTGCGCAACCGTACTTCAAGGCCAAAGACAACAAAAACACGACTAATGAATTGTACATTGTCTTAGACAACTCCTTTAGTATGCAGGCAAAAGGACAAAAAGGAGAATTATTGAAAAGGGCTGTTCAAGAATTACTCGAAGATACCCCAGAAAACATAAATTTCACTCTACTCACTAATTCCGAAAATTATTGGAATACGGATATAAAGTCAATCCGCAATACCCTGCAAAACATAAAATACAATGCTATCCCGTTTCAGCTCGACCCTGTGATGGCCAAAATAAAGGCGCACAAATCAGCATTCAAAAAAGACATAGTGATTATAACGGATGCCGTTGGTCTTGATCGCAAAAAGCTCAAAAAAAGAGACCAAGATGAGCTAACTAATTTCATAATTCCGAAAGCGGAGCAAAAAAACAATGTTGCCATTGATAGTGTTTTCATTGATAAAACACTGGACAACTTCTATGAAATCACTGTTAATCTGTCAGCTTATGGATCTGGCTTCAAGCCAGTGCCAATAGCCATTTACAATCACAACAACCTTATCGCAAAAACGGTGGTAGATTTTGAAGGCAAAAAAAAGAGCCTCAATTTCACAATTCCCAAACAGGCTTTTCACGGCTATGTTTCCATAACAGACAATGGCCTGCCTTACGATAATGTTTTGTATTTCAGCATTTCGGAGATAAAGAAAGTAAATGTCGTCAGCATCGGCGAAACTGAAAAGAGCAACTTTCTAAGTCGGATTTACACCGATGATGAGTTCAATTTCAGCAATTCGACGATTGGTTCATTAGATTACAATGCTATTGAAAAGCAAGACGCAGTCGTCTTGAACGAACTTGATGAAATTCCGCAAGCCTTGCAAAGCACTTTAAAATCTTTTGTTCAAAAGGGAGGTAACCTGATAATAATCCCTTCGGCAAAAACCCCCGTTAGTAATCTAAACACGTTTCTGACAAATTTTGGAGCGGTTCAATTTAAGAACTTTGAAAATGTCGAGAAACTCATCACCAAAATCAATTTCAACCATCCTTTGTTTTCTTCCGTATTCGAAAATAAAATCAATAATTTCCAATATCCAAAAACAAACGCCTCATTTACACTGTCCAGTTCAAGTCCCGCTGCTTTGTCTAACGATGACCAGAGCGCTTTCTTGAGCTCGATATCAAATGACATCTCAACAGTTTACGTATTCTCGGCACCGATAAATACTGCGAATTCAAATTTTCAGCAGTCCCCGCTGATTGTTCCCGTTTTTTACAAAATGGCTTTGAACAATCATAGCAGCGGCATAAATAACCTAACGATAGGCAATTCAAATCCTTTTCTTGTGGACGTGCTACTGTCCAAAGACGCAGTTCTGAACGTCAAAAACACCGCAGAACAATTCATTCCCATCCAACAGATTCTGAACAATAAAGTCAAATTAATTTTTAACGATTATCCGGAGCAGGCCGGGAATTTTGAGGTTTTCAACCGGAACGAAAAACTGGAAAACATCAGTTTTAATTACGGCAGGACCGAAAGTGATTTGACTGCTGCCAATGAAAATGTGCTTTCGGACTATAAAACGAGTGATTCGATAGCCTCTTTTTTTGATACTTTAGAAACGAACAGAATCGACAATCAAATTTGGAAATGGTTTGTTATCTTTGCACTGCTCTTTCTGACAATAGAAACGGCAATCATACGATTCGTGAAATAAACGAATTCGTTTCTGGAATCAGAATTAAAAAAAATAATATCCCCATATGAAAGTAATCATCCGAGAAGCAAAAATTATCGATTCGAACAGTCCTTTTAACAACAAGACATTAGATATTTTAATTGTAGATGGTTTAATTGAACAAATTGGAGATTCTCTTCCCAATACAGAAAATGTAAAAGAAGTTAAATTAGGCAATCTTCATGTGTCCCAAGGTTGGTTTGACAGTAGCGTTTCGCTTGGCGAACCCGGTTTTGAAGAAAGAGAAACCATCTCGAACGGATTAGACGTAGCAGCAAAAAGTGGTTTCACGGCAATTGCCCTGCAACCGAACAGCTTCCCTATTATTGACAACCAATCCCAGATCAACTTTGTGCAAAACAAAGCCCATGGCAGTGCCACACAACTTTATCCGATAGGAGCCTTAACAAAAGGGAGCGAAGGTGATGACATGGCGGAACTGTTCGACATGAAAAAAGTGGGAGCCATTGCTTTTGGAGATTATAACAAAAGTCAGCCCAATGCCAATTTGCTAAAAATTGCGTTGCAATACGTACAGGATTTTGAAGGATTGGTGATTACTTTTCCCCAAGACGAAAATATAAAAGGAAGCGGTGTTGTCAATGAAGGAACCGTTTCGACTCGATTGGGTCTGAAAGGAATTCCAAATCTAGCCGAAGAACTTCAAATATCCAGAAATTTGTTTCTGCTGGAATACACTGGCGGAAAATTACATATCCCTACGGTTTCGACTGCAAAATCAGTGCAATTGATTAAAGAGGCCAAAGCCAAAGGCTTGAATGTAAGCTGCAGCGTTGCAGTGCATCATCTGGTGATGACGGACGAAAAACTGGAAGGTTTTGACACCCGATTTAAAGTATCGCCTCCGCTTCGAACAGAAATGGACCGAAAAGCCCTAGTGGACGGAATATTGGACAATACCATAGACATGATTACATCAGACCACAATCCAATGGACATTGAACATAAAAAAATGGAGTTCGATATGGCAAAAGATGGGACTATCGGACTTGAAAGTGCTTATGGCGCTTTGATGACCGTGTTGCCACTGGAAAAAGTAATCGAAAAACTGACAGCCGGAAGAACCGTTTTCGGAATTGAAAGCCAAACCATTAAGGTAGGGGCAGTAGCAAACATTACTTTATTCAATCCTGAAAGAAAAAGCATTTTCAGCAAATCAGCCATACTGTCCAAATCAAAAAACTCCGCGTTCCTGGGAATGGAGATGAAAGGCCAAGTTTATGGCATTTTAAATCAAGGAAAATTAATTTTAGCATAACAACATGAATGACACTATTGAGAAAGGCAAAACGGCTGCAATTACAAGCTATATTTTAGGGATCGGGGTATTTATAGCCATGTCCATGAATTCTGAAGATAAAAATACTTTCGCCTCTTTTCACATCCGCCAAGGACTAGGACTAACACTTACTTTCATTTCGTTGGGTTTAATCATAAGCAATTTTGACAGCTTGATGATTTCGGCACCGATGTGGATATTTGTTTCCGTACTATGGTCGTATGGAATTTTCAGCGCCATAAAAGGCGAAACGAAACCAGTTCCTTTATTAGGCGCTCTTTTTCAAAAATGGTTTGTAAACATATCTTAATTAAATGAAATTATCACTTGACTATCTCATCAGAGAACCCAAAATTAAATTAGACAAAAACCCACTTATACTTTTACTTCACGGATACGGCAGCAACGAGGAGGACTTATTTTCGTTTGCCTCCGAACTTCCGGACGATTATTACGTCATCTCGGCGCGCGCTCCTTACGATTTGCAATACGGCAGTTATGCTTGGTACGCCATTAATTTTGACGCCGACGAAAATAAATTCTCGGATAACGAACAGGCTAGAAAATCTAGGGACCTAATCGCTCGATTCGTAGATGAATTGGCAATCAATTACCCAATAGACGCCGACAACATTTCTTTGCTGGGCTTTAGCCAAGGAGCCATCTTGAGTTATGCGATTGCGCTTTCGCATCCCGAAAAAGTCAAAAACGTGATAGCCTTGAGCGGTTATGCCAATGAAGACATCATGGAAGAGAATTTCAAAAAAAACGACTTTAGCCAATTGCGGATATTCCATTCACATGGAACGGTTGACCAGGTTATCCCGATTGATTGGGCTCGCAAAACGAAGCCTTTTCTGGAAAAACTGGGCATTGCGTCCGTATATAAAGAATACCCTATTGGTCACGGGATTTCCCCGCAGGTCTTTAATGATTTCAAGACCTGGTTATAAGCATAAAAAAAGGTTCCAAATTTGGAACCTTTTTTCGTTATTGTTTCGGATAAAGCAAAGATTGATTGACCTCGAATGAAATGCTTTCATCGTCATTGACAAAATATTTGAGTAAAACTTCACCCCAAATGTCCCCATCATTAAAATCAGCAATAATCCATCTGTGATTTAGAATTTTCACTTTGTTGATTATAAATTTGTTTTCCCCAATTTTATCCTGTCCGACGTATGGATTCCCTTTGGGATCTGAATTAAAATCCAACAATTTCTCCGTAACATAGGGAATCAGTTTTTCGTATTGGACCGTTTTTTCCGAGCTTGCGGAATCAAAATAATTTTGGGCATTTTCGTTTTTTTCCAAAGAAAAATAGTTAGCGTCATTCAGTTTGGTTGTAACCGAAGCCAAACTGTCTTTTAATTTCTTAGTCACTTTCTCGTAGCGACCCTGTTCGAATGCCACCTCTTTGCTGTAGAACATATACGTAAAGACGTTCATAAGTACAAGTATGATAAAGGCGTAAAGCAATAATGATTTTTTCATTTTAAGTTTAATTATAGTGTAATTTCTAAATTATCATAGGCAAGGTAAACATTTTCAGGCAACCTTTTTTGTACCTCCTCATGAAAACCCAACGCATGGCTTATGTGAGTAAGATAGGCTTTCTCTGGCTTAACCAAGGCTATAAAATCAAGTGCCTCCTGCAAATTGAAATGGGTCACGTGACATTCTTCCCGCAAGGCATTTATAACTAACACCTTCAGGTTTTTCAGTTTTGAAATCTCATCCTCCGCTATCGTTTTTGCATCTGTCACATAGGCAAAATCATCAATCCTATAGCCAAAAACCTGCAGGTCCCCATGCATCACATTGACCGGAACTACCCTTTTGTCACCCAAGGCAAAAGGCTCGTTGTTGTTCACTTCTACCGTTCTTACCGACGGTGCGCCGGGATATCTGTTTACGGTTGCAAATACGTAGTCAAATCGATATTTCAGGTTATCGATTACCCTTTGATGCGCGTAAATTGGTATTTTTCCTTGTTTAAAATTAAACGGACGAATGTCATCTATACCTGCGGTATGGTCCGAATGTTCATGAGTGAAAAGTATCGCATCAACATGCTGACAGTTTGAGGTCAGCATTTGCTGCCTAAAATCAGGTCCGCAATCGATAACATAGGAATGCTCCCCCCACGATATCCATACGGAAACCCTAAGCCTTTTGTCTTTACTATCAGTACTTTTACATACCGGATGATCGCTTCCAATAACGGGGATTCCCTGTGATGTGCCTGTGCCTAAAAAATATACCTTCAATTGCGTTCGATTTTTTTACAAAAATAGGATTAAATCCCTTTCATTAGAAACCTATTTAATTAACTTTGTAACATATTAGCCATATTTAAAACAAAAATGGATACTGAAATAAAACTCAAAGGTGACAAAGTCATCGAACAAATACCTTCAATAAAAGACAAAGCCCTTCGTATAAATTTGAATGAAAATATATACGGAACCTTTGCCGAAATTGGAGCTGGACAAGAAACGGTAAGACATTTTTTTAGGTCCGGGGGTTCTTCCGGAACCATTGCAAAGGCAATGTCTGCTTATGACAAGGATTTTAGTGATGCCATTTACGGTATTGAAGCGGACGGTCGTTATGTAACGGAAAGCCGCCTTAAAAAAATGTTGACTTTTGAAGGCCAATTGATTGAGGAGCGCCTGAGTAGAGAAAAACACCCTAATAAAATGTTTTTTAGTTATGCCAACACCGTTGCTACAATTGATTTTGCCAAGCAATTTAAAGGACACGGTTGGGTTGGAATTCGATACCAAATCGAACCTGACGAGGACTATAACGAGATAATTCTTCATATTCGTTTCAAAGAAACGGATGCTAGACTACAACAGGAAACCCTTGGAATCCTTGGAGTGAATTTAATTTATGGTGCTTACTACAAATACAATGACCCCAAGCGATTGTTGCGTTATTTATACGACCATTTAGACAAAGATCAGCTGGAAATTGACACGATTAATTTTTCAGGTCCCCGTTTTGCAGAGGTAGACAATCGTTTGATGAGTTTACAATTAGTAAAAAACGGAATGACTGATGCAGTAATGTTTGATCCAAACGGGAAAAACATTCTTCCGGCTGCCATTCTATATAAAAAGAACATCCTTGCCTTAAGAGGCAGTTTCAGACCTGTTACAAAGGTCAACATGGACATGTATGAGAAATCATTGAAAATGTTCATTGAGGAAAACAAAGTCGAAAAAGACAATACCTTGGTCGTTTTTGAAATCACCCTATCCAATTTACGTTCAGACGGAGAAATTGACGAACGAGACTTCATGGATCGTGCAGAATTGCTTTGTTCATTGGGGCAAACCGTAATGATTTCAAATTTCCAGGAATATTATAAGGTAGTCGAATATTTTGCCAATTATACCAAAGCAAGAATGGGACTGGCCATGGGTGTAAATAACCTAGTCGATATTTTTGATGAAAAATACTATCGTCATCTTAGTGGTGGAATCCTTGAGGCATTCGGAAAATTATTCTTCCGTGACATGAAAGTATTCTTGTACCCAATGCTGGACGAAAATGGAGATATTACCACTTCGGAAAATTTAAAAGTGCACCCTAGAATGAAGGAGTTGTACAAATTCTTTAAGTTCAACGGTAAAGTGGTCGACATAGGTGATTACGATCCGGAGATTCTTGAAGTTTTCTCCCGCGAAGTGTTGAAAATGATCAGCGACGGTAAACCTGGCTGGGAGCATATGCTACCTTCAGGTATCGCCGAAATCATAAAAGAGCATCACCTTTTTGGATATAAACCCAATAAAATATTGAAAGGCAGTAATAATTAAAAGTGGTCAGCAATCGCTATAATGTTAGCTATTGCACTAAGAAATCTGCATATTATAAGAATAATTAAAGTCCATAATTAAGGTTGTAACAACCCTGATTATGGACTTTTTTTCTTTGACTTTATTCCACAGCCAACACCGATCACTGAACCCTTATTTCAGTATCTGATCGGCATGTTCTTTGGTCTTCACTTTTTCGATTACCTCGTCTATGATTCCGTTTTCATCAATGACAAAAGTGGTTCTGTGAATCCCGTCGTATTCTTTTCCCATGAATTTTTTAGGTCCCCATACACCAAAAGCATTTATAACTGATTTGTCTTTGTCAGCCAGCAACGGAAATTGGAAATCGTACTTTTCCTTGAACTTGGCTTGCGCTTTTTGCGGATCGGCGCTTACGCCCAGCAGCTCGTAATTATTGGCCTTAAATCGCTCAAAATTGTCCCTCAAATCACAGGCCTCGGCGGTACATCCCGGTGTATTGGCTTTCGGGTAAAAGAAAACAACCAGTTTTTTCCCCTTGTAATCTTCTAATTTGTGTTCTTTTCCGTCTTGATCCAGTCCCGAAAAACTGGGTGCTTTATCGCCTTTTTTTAATGTTGTCATGATTATTGGTTTTGGTTTTTGCGTTATTGGTGACCTGCCCCAGATTGCAGTGAAAACCCCGGAATACGGTTAGCTTCAATTTTATGTGTTTGCAAAGCGACCAAAGGGAGCTCTTGAGAAACACTTAAAAATTGCGCTAACTGGATGAGGAGTTGCAACGGAAAGCTGGATTAGGCACATCCTGAAATTTATTCTATTTTTACAAGATATAAAATTACGAAAATGACCAAGCAAGAACGGGTAACATTTGTTATAAATACGTTAAAAGAATTATATCCCAGCATTCCGATTCCGCTAGATCACAAAGACCCTTATACTTTATTGATTGCCGTTTTGCTATCGGCGCAGTGCACGGATGTCCGAGTGAATAAAATCACCCCCTTACTTTTTGCGAAAGCCGACAACCCTTACGATATGGTAAAAATGACCGTTGAGGAGATAAAGGAAATCATAAGGCCTTGCGGTTTATCACCGATGAAATCGAAGGGAATACACGGGCTTTCCCAAATTTTAATAGACAAACATGGGGGCGGAGTACCGCAAAGCTTTGAATATTTGGAAGAATTGCCTGCCGTGGGACATAAAACGGCCAGCGTGGTGATGTCTCAGGCTTTTGGAGTTCCCGCTTTTCCCGTGGACACGCATATTCACCGATTGATGTATCGATGGAATTTGACCAATGGAAAGAATGTCGTGCAAACCGAAAAAGATGCCAAACGCGTTTTCCCAGAAGAGATATGGAACGACTTGCACCTGCAAATTATTTGGTATGGAAGGGAGTATTCACCTGCTCGAGG
>NZ_DATBVQ010000004.1:0-4541 GCF_036515215.1 Flavobacterium sp. | reverse complement strand
TTCCCGCTTTTCTATGGCCGGCAAAAAGTGCAGCCATAGAAAGAGCTGCACTTTTACCCCTCACGCAAGCCGCAGTTCGACACTATTTCCGATTGAAAAACAAAAAATAATACAGATGAAACTCTATAAAAAAGAAAGCGTTCAACACGTAAATGCAAGTTTAGAGGACTGTTGGGCTTTTTTTTCCAGTCCAAGAAACCTTCAGAAAATCACCCCTGAAACAATGGGTTTCGAAATCACCGATTTCGACAATAAATCCATGTATGCAGGACAAATAATACAATACAAAGTGTCTCCTCTTTTGGGCTTAAAATTGCCTTGGGTAACCGAAATCACATTCGTTAAGGAAAACAGTTATTTCATCGACGAGCAGCGTTTTGGGCCGTATGCTTTGTGGCACCACAAACACTTTTTTGAAGCCACGGAAAACGGCACTAAAATGACCGATTTGGTTCATTACGCCCTGCCTTTGGGTTTCATTGGTCGCATCATGAATATGCTGATAGTTAAAAACAAGCTGAAAGATATTTTTGAGCATAGGCGCGTCATGGTTGATAAAATGTTTAATTCTAAATAATGGAAAAGCAAAAAGTTTTCTTCTTTTGGTTCAGACGCGATTTGCGCCTGGAGGATAATGTGGGACTATTTCATGCATTGCAGTCCAAATATCCAGTGATTCCGCTATTCATTTTTGATGATTTGATATTGGAGAGTTTGCCAAAAAACGATGCTAGGGTCAGTTTTATCCACGATTCCCTTTTGAAAATAAGCGGCAAGCTGCAAGAAACAGGAAGTTCCCTTTTAGTAAGAAAGGGACAAACTATCGACGTTTGGAAATCACTTTTAGGAGAATATGATGTCAAGGAAGTCTTCTTCAACAAAGACTACGAGCCGTATGCGATAACTCGGGATACAGCCATTTGTGATTTATTGGAAAAAAATAATATAGTTTCCTATTCTTTTAAAGATCAGGTGATCTTTGAAGAGAAGGAAATCACTAAAGCAGACGGGTTACCATACACGATCTATACGCCGTACAAAAATAAGTGGCTGGAGAAATACAGATCAATGGCTCCAGTTCGGGAATATGATACGGAGACTCATTTTTCTAACTTTCATAAAAGCAGCTTTGTTTTTCCAACTTTGAAAGAAATAGGCTTCGAAGAAAGCACTATAAAAGTAAGATCTCACAACTTAAAATTCATTGTAAAGTACCAAGACATAAGGGACTTTCCCGCTTTGGACCAAACCTCTTACCTATCACCGCATTTGCGTTTTGGGACGGTAAGCATTCGGAAATTAGTCAATTGGGCATTTCACAAAAACGATGTCTTTTTGAGCGAATTGATATGGAGGGAGTTTTTTATGCAAATTCTGTTCAGTTTCCCTAAAGTGGTCACCCACAACTTCAAATCTGCCTATGACGGAATCCAGTGGCGAAATGATGAGGAAGATTTCAAGCGCTGGTGCAGCGGAACCACGGGATATCCTATGGTTGATGCGGGAATGCGGCAACTCAACGAAACAGGGTATATGCACAATCGAGTGCGGATGGTTACTGCGAGTTTTCTTTGCAAGCATTTACTAATACAATGGCAATGGGGGGAAGCTTATTTTGCCGAAAAATTACTGGATTATGACATGTCGGCAAATGTGGGGAACTGGCAATGGGCAGCGGGAACCGGTTGCGATTCGGCGCCCTATTTTAGGGTATTCAATCCGGAGATTCAGCAAAAGAAATTTGACAAAGACGGAATCTACATCAGGAAATGGATTAAGGAATTCGATTTTGGCTACGGTGAGCCCATGGTGGAACACGCCATGGCCAGAGACAGGGCAATTGCTACCTACAAAGCGGGTATTCTTAAATGAGTCTTTTAAACATATAAGTCATGTAAGTTTTTTTAATGTTTTATGGAATGAAGGACAAAAAATAAACCAATAAGTGATTAAATTTCATGTAGCTATTGATAACTTAATGATTCTTAATTCCTTAATGGTTCAAGTTCAATTGTTACTAGTCTTTTTTTGATAGACAAAACACTTGTTTTTTTTAACTTATATGACTTATATGGTTAAAAATCTAATGGACTAATTTTTCCAGCATTCCCTTAAATATAAACCCATGAAAAGGCCAAACGGAATACCAATACAGTTTGCCCCATAATCCTCTAGGTCTGAATGTCGCGGTCTGATATAGGACGTTGTTGACAATTTTAAACTCCAGCCATGCCTCTCCGGGTAATTTCATTTCTGCAAACAGAACCAGTTTACCTTCCTCTTTATTGGCGTACAGTACGCGCCAAAAATCGAGAGCGTCGCCAGCGTGTATGTCTTTCTTATGTGTTCGCCCTCTACGGGAACCGACACCGCCATACAATTTGTCTATAAACCCGCGCAATCCCCATAGCCAATCCCCATAATACCAGCCCGTATCTCCGCCAATGGACCAGATTTTGTTTATGGTGTATTCCCTGTCTTTTATTTCCATTTTCCTCCGGTCAATAAAACAGTCTTTTTCAGGAATGATAAGGTGTTCAGACATATTGGTATTAAAACGCCCGCTGACTAAGGAGTCTTTCCAGCTGGAGGCCACCTTATCTTCATCCACTTTCACCAAAGCCCTCGATACAGCCTCTTGATAGGACATGGGCTCGATCTTCAATAAATCATTAATTCGTCGGTCCCTACATATGACTTCGACTTTCATGCTACTCACCAGAGCTGACGCTAATTTATAGGATGTTGATGTCACGAAATAAAGCCAGTAGGATGATAATTTCGGGGTCATAACCGGAACGGTGAAAATCCAACGTTTTAAATTTTTTGCCTTTGCAAAACCCAACAACATTTCTTTGTAGGTAAGAATGTCGGGCCCACCAATATCAAAATTTTGATTGTAGGTCAATGGGTTAAGTAATGATTTTGACAGGAAGGCAAGCACATCTGCAATTGCTATGGGTTGGCATTTTGTATTTAGCCATTTTGGTGCAATCATGATAGGGAGTTTGTTGACCAAATCCCTAATGATTTCAAATGAAGCGCTTCCTGAACCAACTATAATCCCTGCCCTGAGTGCGGTCATCGCATAATTTCCTGAACTTAAAATGTCCTCCACATTTTTTCTCGACGATAAATGTTTGGAAAGAGATTTGTCATTGACAATTCCGGTAAGGTAAATTACTTGTTTGGCATCCGTTTGATTGATGCGTTGCACAAAATTTTTTGCCGAAATGCTTTCTAACTCATCATAATTGTCAGACGAGCTCGACATGGAATGGATGAGGTAGTAGGCCGCGTCAATGTCTGGCGGTATTGCCGATAGCGTTTCTTCTTTAAGGAAATCGACTTCTATTACTTCAATATTCTTTTCAAATTCTTTAGGGGTGTAAAACCTGTTTTTATCTCTAACGCAACAAACGATTTCGTGACCTTGTTCTACCAAAATCGGTAATAGTCGTTTTCCGATATATCCTGTTGCGCCGGTTAAGAGAATTTTCATCATTGGTTTTATTAAAGTACTTAAAGTTAACTCAATTTATTCGAAACCAGACTTATAAATTCTTTTCTTGTTTTATCTTTCTCGAACGCTCCCGTAAAAGAGGACGTGGTTGTCACCGAATTTTGTTTTTGGATTCCTCGCATTTGCATGCACATGTGTTGCGCTTCAATGACAACAGCTACTCCAAGAGGGTTTAGGGCTTCCTGAATGCAATTCTCTATTTGGTCCGTCAGCCTTTCTTGTACCTGCATTCTTCTAGCAAAGGCATCCACTATTCTGGGAATTTTACTTAATCCTACAATCTGTCCATTTGGGATGTATGCTATATGCGCTTTACCGAAAAAAGGCAACATATGATGCTCACACATGGAATATACCTCAATGTCTTTTACCACAATCATTTGTTTGTGGTCCTCCGTAAACATTGCTGATTTTAGGATTTCTAAGGGGTCTAATCCGTAACCGTGAGTCAGATATTGCATTGCTTTTGCCACTCGCTCCGGAGTTTTTTCAAGTCCTTCTCTTGCTATGTCTTCTTCTAAATCGGCTATTATTGTTTTGTAGTTATCGGCAAGTGATGCGGTTAATTCTTCGTCATATTGCTCGATTTTCTCGTAACTTCTGGTTTGTTTGGCTATCATTTGTTTGGCTAATATTTATTTTATTTTTAAATTTTGAATGTGACGATGCCGTAATCCATTTCGAAAACTTGTCCGGATATGGATTTAGCTTTTTCCGAAATCAAGAAATCAACCATCCCGGCTACTTCCTGCGGTTTGAGGTAATTTTTCATTGGATGGCGTTCCACCATGTTTTCTCTCATTCGATCATTCCTCAGAATTCCTGCGGAAAGAGTGGTTTCGGTAATCGTGGGAGCAATGGCATTGATGCGTACTATCGATGCCAATTCTGCCCCCAACGATTTCACCAATCCTTCAACGCCTGCTTTTGCCGTAGCAATACTGGCATGAAAAGGCATTCCCAGTTTTATGGCAACGGTACTAAACAGTACTATAGAAGGATCAGTTCCTTTTTTTAG
>NZ_DATBVQ010000003.1:0-40021 GCF_036515215.1 Flavobacterium sp. | reverse complement strand
TGTTGTAGTGTAAACACGCGTACAAACCCCTCTTCTTTGAGGACAAGAATCTAAAGCAACCGATTTACTCTTCTTAGTTATCTGAGTTCTTCCTGTTCTTACTAATTGTTGAATTGTTGGCATAATTAATACTAAAAATTTATTATGTATATTTATTTCCCGCTTTTTACGGGGTTGCAAATGTATAAATTATTTTTAACTCTACAAACGTTAATCCATTAATTTTCAACAAGATTATTTAGCGGTTGGAATTTTATTACAAACTTTGGATATTTGTATTACTTTTATAAAAACACCCACCCTATTGAAACATTTTTTAATTTATATTTTGCTGTTTAATTTTGGCCTAACTTCTTATGCTCAAAATATTCAGTTAGAACTCACAGGAAGTTCGATTTCCGAAACCAAAGTCATCGATTCGCTTAATTACCTTTCTAAACACACAAACGCAAAATCAATACGTGACGAGATTGAACTGACAATTGAAAAACTATCCCAAATAGGCTTTATTGAAACTAAAATACTTGCCGAAAACAAAATCAACGACTCCACTTATAGCGCAAACCTAAACCTAGGTGAAAGAATTACACACATACATATATATATAGGTACAAATTTAATCCTAAGAACATTACTGTCAACAAATAATCTCAAAGACACGATTATACTGCCCTACCGCCAAACCGAAGCGTTCCTGAACCAAGGCTTACAAGATCTAGACAAAATGGGATATGCTTTCGCAAAGCTAAAACTGACCAAAATTCAAAAAAAAGAGACAACAATATTTGCCACATTATACTTGGAACAAGAAAACCTAAGAAAACTAAATTCAATCGTTATAAAATACGAAACATTAGAACAAAACGGCGATTTTCCCAAAGGATATCTAGCACAAATCAATCGCAAATACAAGGACAAAATTTTTAACAAACAACTCATTGGCCAAATTCACGATGATTTTGAAAATTATAATTTTGTTGACCAGATAAGATATCCGGAGATACTATTCACGAAAGACACTACCAAAGTTTATGTTTACGTCGAAAAAAGAAAATCAAACACCTTTGACGGCTTCATTGGTTTTAACAACAACGAAAGCAAAAAATTAAGTTTCAATGGATATCTCGACCTAACACTTCAAAACATTCTAAAAGCAGGGGAACAATTTTCGCTTTATTGGAAAAGCGACGGAAACCAGCAAAAAACATTTAGCACTGCCTTAGAACTGCCATACATATTCAAAAGCCCTCTAGGATTGAAAGGCCAATTAAACATTTTTAAACAAGATAGTACTTTTCAAAATACAAAAACAGCTATAAACATAAGTTACTACCTTAATTACAACACACGACTCTATTTAGGCTACCAATCAACCGTTTCCAGCGACATTCAAAACATAAAAAGCGCATCTATCACCGACTACAATAGCAACTACCTCACATCGGAATTCGAATATTTTAAATTAGACACCAATAATTCCCTTTTCTGGAACAAATCGCAACTCAACATTAAGACAGGAATAGGCAAAAGAAAAACCAATGACGTAACTGACAACAGCGTCAAAAATCGACAATTTTACATTGATTTATTTGCGATATACACTTTTTATTTGAATAACAAAAACTACATCAATATACGAAGTCAAAACCACTATTTGCAAAGCACAAATTATATAACAAATGAATTGTTCCGTTTTGGAGGAATCAATTCCATTCGTGGTTTTTCGGAAAACAGCCTTCAGGCCAATTTTATGACAGCCATTCTCACCGAATACCGATATTTCGCATCTCAGACACTTTACTTTCACACCATAATCGACTATTGTTATTTTAAGGATCCTTCAAAACTCGAAACAACAGAAACCAATAGCAATCTTTTTGGCGCGGGATTTGGACTCGGCTTGCTTACAAATAGTGGTTTGCTAAAATTGGCCTTTGCAAACGGACTCAACAATACTGACAACGTAACTTTTGCCAACAGCATCATTCACATAAGTTACAGTGTTAAATTTTAACATCCGAATAGTAAAAAAAACAAACAGAAATACCTTAATACTATACTGTGCAAGAATAACTCCAGCAATTCTTATCCAAGCATAAGCAAAGAGTAAATTCGACATCTTAGCCTGAGCAATTAAGCACTTTTGTTATTTCCTCTCGCAAAAATGGACAGCAAGAAAAACCATTGTTCCAGATTACAAAAAAATAACAAAAAAAATTTTTCTATCCCCAACAGAAACCAAGATGCTCTAACCAGTCCTCCACACTATCTCAAATCGTAGCGGCGTTAATTAATTTTGATGCCCACAAAACAAAAAATAAATACAATTAACACAAATTAATTAAATTTTATCATTTTTTTTGACCAGCAACATTTATCACTCCTGCAGACAAAGCCGCAGCTAAAACAATAAAAATTTCACGATTATCTTCCACTAAATAGAGCGAGGTATTTCAATTAACTATCTCATAATCAGTCATCATAACTCATTAAAGAGACGGGTTTAATGCCACGAAAAAACATTCTTTTACCGACCAAATGATCGAAAAACATGTTTTTATAACATAAATTTTACATCGAGTTAAAATGTTAAATTTCATTTCTTGTTGAAATTAGAGTTTCATTTATTAGGAAAGTTAACAATTTATTAAGAGTTTTGTCTCACTAATTCAAAATATTAAAAAATGAAACTAAAGTTCAATGGAATCTTAGTACTACTTGTAGTACTTATGGCGCAACTAACTTTTGCGCAAGAGAGAGCTGTGACGGGTGTTGTTTCTGACAATGCAGGAATGCCTTTACCAGGTGTTAGTGTATTAGTTAAAGGGACTAACTCAGGAACACAAACTGATTTTGACGGGAAATTTGCTATAAAAGCAACACCAAGTCAAATTTTAATTTTTAGCTACATTGGGATGGAAACCCAAGAAGTAAAAGCTACATCAGCATTGGTAAATGTTAAGATGAAAAGCAGCGCTTTAGAACTTGAAGGCGTTGTTGTTACTGCATTAGGGATTAAAAGAGAAAAAAAATCCTTAGGTTATGCAACTCAAGAAGTTAAAGGTGACGCCGTATCAAATGTAAAAAGTTCAAATTTTGTAAACTCCCTTTCTGGTAAAGTTGCAGGTTTAGACATTAAAACATCTGGTAATTTAGGTGGATCTACACAAGTTGTTATTAGAGGTAATAACTCCATAGCTGGAAACAACCAAGCTTTGTTCGTTGTTGATGGTATACCTATAGACAATAGTAACTCAAATTCAGGGAATCAAAAAACTGGTAGAGGTGGTTATGACTACGGAAATGCTGCATCAGATATTAATCCTGATGATATTGCATCTATCAACGTTCTAAAAGGAGCTGCTGCAACTGCACTTTACGGTTCTCGTGCATCTAATGGAGTTGTAATGATTGTTACTAAAAAAGGAAAGAGTCAAAAAGGTATTGGTATAACAATCAATTCTAGTATTACTTTAGGAACTGCTGATAAAGAAACATTGCCTAAATACCAAAATAAATATGGAGCTGGTTACGGTCCTTATTACGACTCTGCAGATGGTTACTTTAATTTAGCTGACATAAACGGAGATGGTGTTGATGATTTAACAACTCCTTTTACTGAAGATGCTTCATACGGAGCCGCATTTGACCCAAGTTTAATGGTTTACCAATGGAACTCTATTTACCCACAATTACCTGACACTTACCATAAAGCGACTCCTTGGGTAGCTGGTAAACACAACCCTAACTCTGTATGGGGTACAGGATCTACTGCAGTAAACTCTGTTGCATTAGACGGTGGTACTGATAAAAGTTCATTTAGATTAGGTTTCACTAACTTATTACAAGAAGGTAATTTACCAAACAGTAGTATTAAAAGAAACACTATAACTTTCTCTGGATCTCATGATTTAACAGATAAATTAAAAGCTTCCGCTTATTTCAACTTTGTAAAAAATGATGGTAAAGGAAGAAATGGTACTGGTTACTCTTCTGGAAACATTATGCAACAATTTAGACAATGGAATCAAATGAATGTTGATTTCAATGAGCAAAGAGATGCTTACCTTCTTACAGGTCAAAACATCACTTGGAATCCAAATGGTCCTAATGATTTAAGTCCAATTTACTCAGACAATCCATACTGGACATTCTACGAGAATTACGAGACTGACACAAGATCAAGATACTTTGGTAATGTTGCTTTAGATAACAAAATCAACGACTGGTTATCTGCAACTGCTAGATTCTCATTTGATACTTATGCTGAATTGCAAGAAGAAAGAATCAATGTTGGAAGTGCTGATGTATCTTCATACACAAGATATAACAACAATGTTGCTGAATACAACTACGACGGAATGTTGAATTTCAATAAAGACTTAACTGAAAAACTAAATTTAGAAGGTAATATTGGAGTTAACTTAAGAAACAATGTTAGAAACAGTATTTTTGCTGGAACTAACGGTGGCTTGAACTTAAAAGGTCTTTATTCACTTTCAAACAGTGTAAGCCCAATTAATGCCCCAGCCGAATATGATTCAAGCAGCATGGTGGATGGCGAATACATTAGAGCTAGTTTAGGTTATGACGATTTTGCATACCTAGAGGGTTCATATAGAACTGACCGTTCATCTACTTTACCAAAAGAAAACAATAGATTTGGATACTACTCCGTTTCTGGAAGTTTAGTTTTCTCTTCATTAGTTAATGCCGAATGGTTATCATTTGGTAAGGTAAGAGCCAACTACGCTGAAGTTGGAAGTGCTACAGATCCTTATAGAGTTTTCAATACATTTAACATTGGAACACCATTCAACGGAACTGGTATAGCTTCAAACCCTGGTGCTCAAGCTAACTTGAATCTTTTACCAGAGAGACAAAACAGTTATGAACTTGGACTAGAAATGGCGTTTTTAAACAGACGTGTTGGATTTGATGTATCTTACTACAACAATCAAAACATCAACCAAATTACAAGTATTCCATTATCTACATCAACAGGATATACATCAGCAGTATTAAATGCTGGTACTATTGAGAACAAAGGAGTTGAGGTTCAATTTAATGCTACACCGTTTAAAACAGCTGATTTCAAATGGGATTTAAATTTGAACTGGTCTCAGAACAAAAGTTTAGTAGTTGAATTACTTAACGGTATCGAAAACCTACAATTAGCATCTTTACAAGGTGGTGTTTCGATCAATGCTACACCAGGACAACCTTACGGAACAATTAGAGGTAGTGATTTCATCTATGCTGACAACGGACAACCGATTGTTAATCAAACAGGATCTGCAAGTAGAATTGGTACATACCAAAGAACTTCTACAAGTAACAATGTAATTGGAGATATCAATGCAGATTGGAAAGCTGGATTAAACAACAGCATTACGTACAAAAATTTCAATTTAGCTTTCTTAATTGATATGCAAAAAGGTGGAGATGTTTTCTCTCTTGATACATGGTATGGTTACGCTACAGGTATGTATGACTTCTCTGCAGCAAACAACGAGTTAGGCAACCCGGTAAGAGATGTGGTTACAGGAACACCTGGAAACTATGGAGCTGACACAGGTGGTGTTATTATGCCTGGAGTTGCTCCTGATGGTTCTCCAAACCAAGTTAGAGCAAATGCAAATATCTACGCGAATGCATGGGGTTATGCAAGAGCTCCTAACAAATTGCATGTTTATGACGCTGGTTATATCAAATTACGTGAAGCAAGTTTAACTTATAATTTTGATGAAAAAACATTAAGTACACTACCTTTCACAAATGTTTCTTTATCTTTAATTGGAAGAAACTTATGGATTATCGATAAAAGTACTCCTTATGCAGATCCAGAAGCTGGTTTAAGTTCTGGAAACGTTCAAGGATACCAATCTGGAGCTTATCCATCTATAAGAGAAATTGGAGCAAGTCTTAAATTACAGTTTTAAAAAAAAAAAATTATGAAAAAAATAATATTAACAGCGTTATCTATTCTTGCTTTAGTATCGTGTCAATCTAATGACTCATACGAAGATTTAAATAGAGACCCAAAGAATCCTACTCAGGTAGATTCAGAATTTTTATTTAATTCTGCAGCTAAGAGTTTAGTAGATCAAATGACGAGCACTAATGTAAACACTAACGTCTTCAGGATGTTAGCTCAACACTGGACAGAAACAACTTACGTAGACGAAGCCAATTATGACTTTAACACTCGTAATATCACAAACGCTCACTGGTCTGAAATGTACAGAGACGTTTTGCTTGATCTTGCTACTGCAAAATCAAATACAGATGCAGATACTAAATTATCTGCTGCCTCAAAAGCATCACGTAATGCTCAAATCGAGATATTAAGTGTTTATGCTTGGGCTAATCTTGTTGAAACTTTCGGAGACGTACCTTATTCGCAAGCATTGAATGCAGGTGAATTTGTACTTCCTGTTTACGACGATGCAGCTACTGTTTATGGTGATTTACTTACTCGTTTAGCAGCCGCAATTCCGAATTTAACCAATGAAGGTTTTGGTGCAGCGGACCAATTTTACGGCGGTAATGTTACTAACTGGAAAAGGTTTGGTAATTCATTAATGTTAAGAATGGGTGTAAGAATAGCCGATGCTCCAGGAATGGCTGCTATGGCACAAACAGCAATTACATCAGCTGTAAGTGGCGTTGGAGTATTTACTTCAAATGCAGATAATGCTGCTTTAACTTACTCAAGTACAACACCTAATACCAATCCTGTTTGGGTTGATTTAGTGCAATCTGGAAGATCAGATTTCGTTGCTGCTAATACATTGGTTGATTTCATGAATGACCTTAATGACCCTAGAATGGCGGTTTACTTTGATCAAAATCTAGGAGCTGGAGTTTACGAAGGTGGACCTTACGGTGAAAACAATAGTTTTACATCTTACACTCATGTAGGTGCTAGAATCATAGACCCAACAAATCCAGCGTCTCTAATGGACTTTTCAGAAGTTTCTTTTTACTTGGCAGATGCAGCTGAACGCTCTATCTCAGGAACGCCTGCTCAAGCAGCAGTTTTCTACAAGCAAGGTATTGAAGCATCATTTGATTATTGGGGAGCTCCTGACTTTGCAACTTATTATTTAAATCCTGATGTGAATTACGCAACTGCTCCAGGTACATGGAAAGTAAAAATTGGTAATCAACTTTGGTTAGCTATGTACAATAGAGGTTATGAAGCTTGGACAGCTTGGAGAACTTATGATATGCCAGGTTTTAACTTACCGGCTATCTCTGAACTTCCAGTTCCAACAAGATATACGTATCCTATTAGCGAACAAAACTTGAACAAAGCTAACTATACAGCAGCAGCATCTGCAATAGGTGGCGATCAACAAACAACAAAAGTTTTCTGGGACGCAAACTAGAATAAACATTTTATATATTACAAATTATCAAGGCTGCCAATTTTGGCAGCCTTTTTAATTGAATAACATGAACAAAAAAATCGAATTCTCAATAAAATATTATTAAAACCATCCTTTTAATTAATGATGGTTTTTTTCATATCTTTGCGCCATGGAAAAAGAACATCAAATATTTGGGATTAGAGCAGTTATCGAAGCCATACAAGCGGGTGCAACAGTAGATAAAGTTTATATTCAAAAGGAAGCAAGCAGCGAACTGATGAAGGACTTGATGAAAGTGATGAAGCGTGGTAACATCAACTTCTCCTATGTTCCAGTTGAAAAATTAAACAGATTAACACCAAACAATCATCAAGGTGCGGTGGCGACCATATCGCCTATCTCCTTTTTTGATTTGGAAACTTTAATAGAATCGGTAATTGAAAACGGAAAAAAACCATTGTTTTTGGTTTTGGATCAAATTTCTGATGCCCGTAATTTTGGAGCAATAATACGAACTGCAGAATGTACCGGAGTAAACGGAATCATCGTTCAAAAGGCAGGTTCTGCTCCAGTAAACGGCGACACCGTTAAAACATCTGCCGGTGCAGTTTTTAATATTCCAATTTGCAAAGTGGAGCACATAAAGGACGCCATTTTTCTTTTGCAAGCAAGCGGAATCAAAACCGTTGCTGCTACTGAAAAAACAGATAAAAACATTTATGATATAGATTTAAACGAAGGGGTAGCCATCATCATGGGATCGGAAGATCGTGGGGTCAACCCATCGGTTTTGAAAATCGTTGATGAAAAAGCAAAACTACCTATGTTTGGGTCAATAGGGTCATTGAACGTATCAGTTGCCTGTGGCGCTTTTTTATATGAGGCGGTGCGACAAAGAAATTAGTCCTGCTTTTCACTTCCCCAAAAGGGAGACGAGATGAAACAAAAATAAAAAATGAATCAAGACTCCGGTTTTGATTCATTTTTTTCGTTTGCTGCAATCTCATAATTCACCTGCAAGTTAGACGTATAATAGCCTTGATGCGTTTCTGGTTCTTCAAATTCCTCGACTATGGGCAGATTCACGAAATTTCCGTTTTCGTCAAAGCGCTGCATAAATTTATCTTCCGCAGCATCGAAATTCGGTTTTTCCCAGTCGTATTTGGGTATCTTCTTATATTCCGGTGTTTTGTAAATTAAAGAAAGAAGAAATCCAGTTACCAATCCGGCCAAATGTCCTTCCCAAGAAATGGTATTGTCCACTTCCGGAAAAACGTACCACAACATTCCACCATATAACATAATCACCGTTAACGACAGCGCGACCAAGCGGTAATATTTGGTTAGCAATCCTTTAAAAAAAATAAAACTTACCAGAACATAAACTAAACCACTGGCCCCAATATGGTAGCTTTCCCTTCCAATGACCCAAGTTATCAAACCGGAAAACAAAACACCTAACGTTATGACATAAAAGGATTGTTTCGCATAAAAAAACTGCAATGCCGCCAGCAATGCCAACAATGGAATCGAGTTGTTATAAAGGTGATTAATATCCGAATGTATAAATGGGCTAAATACGATTCCTTGCAATCCGGAAGCGGTTCTGGGCAGAATCCCATTGGTATCAAAATCAAAACCGTATCGGATTTCCGTCCAATAGACAAACCACAAGAACAACACAAAAAAAAGCGGCAGGCCGACAACGGAATTGTTGAATTTGAAATGTTTGTCCATTATTTTTTGGTTTTGAATGTTGGATACCTGAGCAACTTATGGTCAAGCTAACGCAAAAATTTGTCCAGATGCAATTTAATGCTATTTTGTCAGTACTAATAAATAGTTAGCGTAAAATAAACAATAGCCCAGATAGAAGTGGAAATCCTTTTTAATTGATTTTTTCCAAATCAATTAAAAAGATTGTAGCGGATAGCTGGAAATGGCTCCAAAAAAAAATCTGGATTCAAAACCAGAACCCCAAAAATAGAGTAATTTTACATCTTCTAAACAGAATTAGCAAGAGAATAACGAATCTGAAATTCGGATCCAATAAAACAAATGGAAGCACCTTTAGCAGAACGCATACGCCCGCAAAAACTAGAAGACTACATCAGTCAAGCCCATCTTATAGGGCCTAACGGCTCGTTGACCCAACAGATCGCCAAAGGAATTATCCCTTCGCTGATATTGTGGGGACCGCCGGGAACGGGAAAGACGACTTTGGCACAAATTATCGCCCAAGAATCAAAAAGGCCGTTTTACATCTTGAGCGCCATCAACTCCGGGGTGAAGGACATTCGTGACGTGATTGAAAAAGCAAAACAAAGCGGAGGTCTTTTTACCACCAAAAATCCAATTTTGTTTATTGATGAAATCCATCGTTTCAGCAAATCGCAACAGGATTCGTTGTTGGCGGCAGTAGAAAAAGGATGGATCACCCTTATTGGTGCCACTACCGAGAACCCCAGTTTTGAAGTAATTCCCGCTTTACTATCCCGCTGTCAAGTATATATCCTCAACGCTTTTACGAAAGAGGATTTGGAATCCCTTTTGCAACGCGCTTTGAAAACAGATCCTTATCTGGCCACCAAAAATATCGAATTAAGGGAAACGGAGGCGCTGCTTCGGCTTTCCGGTGGCGACGGACGCAAACTATTGAATATCTTTGAACTCGTCGTAAACGCTTCCGCTGAAAACGAAATCGTCATCACTAACGATCGGGTTTTTCAACTTGTGCAACAAAACACAGTATTGTATGACAAAAGCGGCGAGCAGCATTATGATATAGTTTCGGCATTCATAAAATCGATCCGCGGAAGTGATCCAAATGGCGCGGTATATTGGTTAGCCCGAATGATCGAGGGCGGCGAAGACGTGAAATTCATTGCCCGACGCATGCTCATCCTCTCGAGCGAAGACATTGGAAATGCGAACCCAACTGCTTTCATAATGGCCAACAATACGTTTCAGGCTGTTGCCACAATAGGCTATCCCGAAAGCAGAATCATATTAAGCCAATGCGCCATCTACCTGGCAACCTCACCTAAAAGTAATGCCTCCTATATGGCTATCGGGACTGCCCAACAATTAGTCAAACAAACCGGTGATTTGTCCGTGCCGATTCATTTGCGCAATGCGCCCACCAAGTTGATGAAAGAATTGGGTTACGGTGACGAGTACAAATACTCGCATGATTACGCCAATAATTTTGCGGAACAGGAATTTCTTCCTGATGAACTGAGCAATAAAGCCATATATGTTCCGGGAAACAATTCCCGTGAAAATACGACCAGAGAATTTTTGAAAAACCGATGGAAAGACAAATACGGTTACTAAACGACAAAAGCAGCTTATCCATCAAAGACAAGCTGCTTTTATATTATTTAACCCACTTTAAACTAGAATTTCACTTCCATTTTTTCTGATATCAAATTGTCATTCTGGTAGTATTCAAAAAACCACTCGTTGCCCTTTGCCATCAGAACCCCTTGTCTATTTCCTTTCACCGCTATATAGCAATCTTTTGTTGACGTCTTATAAACGTTCATAACGACACTCGGCTTATTATCCACTAATTGGAAACCCGTGGCGGTTGGTTGGGCATAAAGAAGAGTGGAACTAGCTTTTTCGGTATTAACCGATTCCACAGAAATCTCAGCAGGTACAGGAACAGCCTCAGTCACAGCCTTCGCCTTTGCGCTGGGACTTGCATTTACAATATCTTTTGCCCTATAGGTATATCGCAAGGCGTAAACTGACACAAATGCTTTGTTTAAAGCCTCTTTGTAGGCTAATTCAAAATCTTTTTCCTTACTGACCCCTGTTTCGGATTGAAAAATAATTTTACCAAAACAATCTTTAAAAACAACATATAACTTAGTAGTTAGGAATGAACTTTCTTTAATAACATCGAAATTCAGTAGGCTGCATCTGTCAACATTTTCATCTGACAAAGGTTCATTATCATAATAGGCTTGAAACCCAGCTTTATTTAAATTATACTTTGATACAGTGGCAAGACGGTATTGGTTATCGCTTTTTAAAAAGTCAAATTTCACAGGAACAATTACAGCTTTGTAATCATTAATGGATTGCGAATAACTGTAGCTCGCAACAAAAAAAAATAAAAGGAAGATTCTGATTTTCATAATTATAAATATTTTTTTAGTTCTAATAAATGGTTCACTTGTTTAACGCCGTGTTCCACTACAATGTTACTTTCATTAAAAAAAATAGCATCTAACCCTATAGCTAACGCTCCTTTAATGTCAGCCTCAAGAGAATCTCCTATCATGATACTGTTCTCTTTTTTGGCTTTCGCCAACTCTAACGCATATTCAAATATAATTGGATTTGGTTTCTTAACACCTGCCATTTCAGAATTAGTAATGGTGTCGAAATAGCCCGCTAAATTAGAATTTTTAATCTTTCTAAACTGCACATCTGCAAACCCGTTTGTAATAATATGCAGATTGTAGTCTTTATTTAAATAATCCAAAACTTCGAATGTACCATCAAATAGGTTGTTATTGTCCGGTAACAATTCAATATATTCCTGAGATATGCATTCAATTTGTTCATCGGAAACAGCATAATTTATCGCGTCAAAAGAGTGCTTCAAGCGGATGTACCGCAAATCGGCGTGCGAAATTTTATCATATTGATATAATTCCCAACAGGCTTTATTTATGGGCACGTATTTTTCGATAAATGTTTTTATCTCGACACTCGGATGATTTCTCTGGAAAATATTCTCGAAAGTCAACTCCGAGTTTCTGTCAAAATCCCAGAGCGTATGATCCAGATCGAAAAATATGTCTTCTATGTGTTTAATTTTCATCTTATTTTTTAAAATATTCCTTCATCAACAAAACTGTAATAACTGGATTCGGTAACGATGAGATGATCCAATACTTTTATTTCTAAACTGTCGCCGGCTATTTTTAGTTTTTTGGTTATCTGCTTGTCGGCATCACTGGGGATTAAAGTCCCGGACGGATGATTGTGGCATAGAATCAATCCGGTTGCTCCCATTTCGAGCGCATTCTTAAAAACCAACCTTACATCAACCAATGTTCCCGTTATTCCTCCTTTGCTTAATTGCGATTTTGCAATCACCTTATTCGAATTGTTCAAATAAATGATCCAAAATTCCTCATGCGGCAACTCCCCAATGACAGGCTGCATCAATTCAAATATGGCTTTACTGGAAGTTATTTTGATCAACTCCACGGCGTCTTCCGTTCTTCGGCGTCTTCCCAATTCCAATGCCGCAATAATCGAAATGGCTTTTGCCTCTCCTATTCCCTTGAAATGCATCAATTGCGAAATGGTCAATTTCCCCAAGGCATTCAGGTTATTTTCTACGCTTTTCAAAATTCGTTTGCTCAACTCAACTGCCGATTCGTTGCGGCTTCCCGAACCGATCAGAATGGCAATCAACTCAGCATCGCTAAGCGCGCTCTTCCCTTTCAACATAAGCTTTTCACGTGGCTTGTCGTCTTCGGACCAATGGGTAATCGGAAAATTATTTTGTTCCACATTTAAAGATTTAAAATGATACAAATGCCAACCTTTGCTAGTTATCCAAAAACAATCTCAAAATTGAATTTAAATGTATTTTTTCATACAAATGCTATTTTGCAATCCTATATATGGTGCATAATTATCAGTGATTATATAGCCTGCTTTTTGATAAATAGCAATGGCCGCTTTTTGTTTGTACAAGGTTTCCAAAACAGCAAATGAAAAACCCAATTCCTTCGCCCAAGATTCTAATTCTCGTAACGTCTTCTTAGCCAGTCCTTTTCCTCGAAATTCATCCAAAACAAACATACGTTTTATTTCGATTGCATTCTCATTATATTTCTTAAAACAAGCGCAAGCAACGGCCGCATCATCTAAATAAATAAGCAGCACGTTAGGATTCAACTCCATGATGTTATTCCCCCAATAATCAACCTTTAACTCGGGATAACTTTCCCACAAACCCTGATCCAGTTTAGCAACTAAAGCAATGAAATCCTTGTTTTCAGATGTCGTTTTTATAATTTTGAATTGATCCTCCATTATATAAAAATTATTCAATTATCTTTTTAACCTCATCGAAATTCAATCCTCCATAGTTTCCGGAACTCATCAACAACAAGGCTGAATCAGCAAAATCCATATTGAATAAATACTCTTTAAATTCTATTGGATTCGTATATATAACTAAATCTTCTCGGTTAAAAGCATTGGCAATTTGTTCATAGCTGACTTCTTCCAATTGTTTTATTTTGACAGCATCAGGTGAATAAAAAACTACTGCCACGTCAGCATGCTCAAGGGCCCCTTCGTATTCTTTTAGAAATTCCGCATTTAAACTGCTGTAGGTATGCAGTTCTAAACAGGCCACCAATGTTCTATTTGGGTATTGTTCTTTAACCGCTTTTGTGGTAGCGGCAACTTTACTGGGTGAATGCGCAAAGTCTTTATATGCTACACTATTTTTGCTTTCGGCGATCTTTTCCAATCGTTTGGACGCGCCTTTAAAATTGGCGATAGCTTCATAAAAATCGGCTTCATCCACTCCCATATTTTGGCAAATCCATTTGGCACCAGCCAAATTATTCAAATTGTGTGCTCCAAAAACTTCAATGGGCATTGCTCCTTCCGGTGTCTCGAGAAGAGTCACCCCATCACTAACCGTATATTTTGGCGTATGGTACGCCAATTTCCTAATGGGATTTGTAGCCGCTTCAGCAACGCGTTTTACCTCGGAGTCGTCTTCATTGTAAACGAGAATTCCGCCGTTGGTAATTTTGCCAATAAAAATTTCGAACTGCTCCACATAGTTTTCATATGTCGGAAAAACATTGATATGGTCCCAAGCAATACCGGAAATCACAGCGATATTGGGTTGGTACAAATGGAACTTAGGCCTTCTGTCTATGGGGGACGACAAATACTCATCGCCTTCCAATACGATAAAATCATTTTCTTCCGTAAGATGAACCATGGTGTCAAAACCTTCCAATTGCGCGCCCACCATATAATCTACGGCAATGTCATGGTAATGCATCACATGTAGAATCATCGATGTTATAGTTGTTTTCCCATGGGAACCGCCAATGACTACTCTCGTTTTATTTTTAGATTGCTCATATAAAAACTCAGGATAAGAATAAATTTTCAATCCCAATTCCTGCGCTTTCAGCAATTCGGGATTGTCTGCCTTGGCATGCATTCCCAAGATTACCGCCTCGATATCTTCAGTGATTTTTTCGGGAAACCAACCTAGTTCAGCAGGTAAAATTCCTTTTTTATCCAAACGTGATTTTGATGGCTCAAATATGGCGTCATCACTTCCCGTTACCTGATAACCTTTATTGTGTAATGCCAAAGCCAGATTATGCATTGCGCTACCACCGATAGCTATAAAATGAGTTCTCATATATTTTCCTTAGATGTTGAATTTAAATCTTTTATTTTTTGCAGAATAGCACTCGCTTTCGCAGGTTCGTTCATTTTATTTTTATACAAATCGGCCAGCATCCGGTAGCTTTCTGCTGAACTTCCTATAGCAATCGCTTTTTTGTACTGTATCTCAGCTTTTTTATATCGTTTGTAGTATTCATCTATTCGTCCTCTTGACATGTAACCGTCAACAGCCGAAATCTTCATTAATTCATCTGAATAAAGTACTGCTTTGGCTTCGCTGCCTCCTATGATCCTGGGCAATTGCATATAGTACTCTATCAAAGCCCATCTTGCATCTATATGTTTTGGATCTAATTTAATCGCTTTTTCAAATGATTCTCTAATTTCATCAATCATCCCCAGTGCCCTAAATCTATTCACTTCCAAAGCGAGCATACCCGTCGCCCCCCCATATTTGTAATAATAATCCGCTTCAGAAGGTTTTAAATCCTTCAACTTTTTGTAATAAGCAACAGCTTCAACCCAAGACTTGCTGTTCCCTGCAATATCACCTAAATTTTCAATTATTTTTAAATTGGAAGGATTCGCTTTTAACAGCGCTTCAAATATAGGTTTTGATTGCTCGTGTTTTCCATCGTCAAAGAGTTTCTGCGCTTTATCAAAGCTCGATTGCGCACATAGCAAAAAAGGGAATAATAAAAAAAGAATGTGTTTCATTTTTCAAAAATAAGGAAATTTATATTTGCAATACTGAAGTTTAGAAAGGATTTTCACCTGACAAAAAAACCGTCTCATTTACAAAATGAGACGGTTTTAAAATCTATTGCTAATGGATTTTAGTCATTCAACATTTTCCATAGTTTGTCTTTCAATTCTGTTAAGCCTTGTTGGGCCACAGATGAAATAAACATATAAGGGATTCCTTTGAAGGAAACATCCAATTCTTCTTTCAGTTCAGCTTTCAGCTCATCATCCAGCATGTCGCATTTTGATATCACCAACAGACGTTCTTTGTCCAGCATTTCCGGATTGTATTTTGTCAATTCGTTTACCAAAATATCATATTCCCCTTTGATGTCTGGCGTATCGACAGGAACTAAGAATAACAAAGTAGAATTACGCTCGATATGACGCAAGAAATAATGTCCCAATCCTTTTCCTTCGGCAGCACCTTCAATGATTCCAGGAATATCTGCAATCACAAAAGATTGAAAATCTCTGTAAGCAACAATCCCAAGATTTGGTTTCAGTGTGGTAAACGGATAGTCGGCGATTTTTGGCTTGGCGGAAGTCAAAACGGATAGTAAAGTCGATTTTCCTGCATTTGGAAAACCTACCAAACCAACATCGGCCAGAACCTTAAGTTCCAGAATAACATCCATTTCGGTTCCAGGTAATCCTGGTTGCGAATATCTTGGCGTTTGGTTTGTAGAACTTCTGAAATGCCAGTTTCCTAATCCACCTTTTCCACCTCTGGAAAGAATCTGTTTTTCGCCATCTTCGGTGATTTCAAACAATATTTCTCCAGTTTCCTTGTCCCTTACGACAGTTCCTAAAGGCACTTCAATAAACTTGTCATCTCCATCAGCTCCAGTACTTCTGTCACCACCACCGTCTCCACCGTATCCGGCTTTGATGTGACGTGCAAACTTGAGGTGAAACAAGGTCCAAAGCCCTTTGTTCCCAACAAGATAAACGTGTCCACCACGACCACCATCACCACCATCCGGACCACCTTTTTCAATAAATTTCTCTCTGTGCAAATGCGTAGATCCTTTTCCTCCTTTTCCGGATGAAACAAATATTTTTACGTAATCTACGAAGTTCCCTTCAGTCATAACTCTTCTCTTTTACTTCGACATTGATCTAAATTACCTGACAGCCACTGGCTGTCCTCCTTTTAATTTTAAATCCTCTGTCATCTTTTTTAGTATTCAATGTTCAGTTGTCGTATTCTGCACTTTTTTATGCTTTAAATACGGCAAACTATTTTTATTTTCGCAATGATCTCACCATTACCTTATCAATCTTCACTCCATCCATATCTATGACTTCCAATTCAAATTGATGCCAAACCAATTTCTCCCCCTGCTTTGGTATATGCGAAAGTTCCGTCATAATCAATCCGCTGACCGTAGTCACATCGTAATCATTTATCAATTCGTCCAATTCAAAATAGGTAAGAAAGTCATGTAATGAATAATGCCCGTCAACCAACCAGGTTCCGTCTCCTCTTTCGACCAATTGAAAATCTTCCTTATAAAAATCCGAAGCGTTCCCCACCAACGCTTCCAAAATGTCATTCAGAGTTATGACGCCCTGAAAAACGCCATATTCATCGGCCACAAAGGCGTAATGAATGCCCGTATTTTTAAATCTCTCCAAGGCTTTATATGCTGTGGTGTGTTCCATCATGAATGGCGCTTCCGTCATGATTTCTGACAGATTGATGTTTTCGTCATCAATATGCGCAAAAATGTTTTTCAAATTCACAACGCCAACAATGTCATCATAATCCTTGCCATAAACCGGATAAATAGAATGTAGTTCTTTTAGCATGCATTCCTTAATCTCTGCTTTATTTGAATGCAGAGGCAAAAAAACGACCGACTTTCTGTGGGTCATCAAAGAATTTATTTTCCTGTCGCCAATATGAAAAACGCGCTCGACAATATCTTGTTCAATTTCCTGGACCTCTCCGCCTTCTGTTCCTTCTTTTATAAAAGCCTTTATTTCTTCCTCCGTTACCTTTCCGTCTGCATTTGGTTTTATCTGCAGAATTTTCAACAAAAATTCAGTGGCATGCGTTAGTAACCAAATAAATGGAGCCGTTACAATTGACACCATCTTCATGGGTATTGCCACAGCTTTGGCAATGGTAACGGGATGGTTCATTCCAATCCTTTTGGGTAATAACTCCCCCAAAACCAAGGAGAAAAAAGTTAACACCACAACAACGATACCAACAGCAATAGTATGTGAATACGGTTTCAGAACAGCAAATGTCTCGACAAACATCTCGACATTCATCGTTATTTTGTCACCGCTATAGATACCGGTTAAGATCCCTATCAGCGTGATACCTATTTGAACGGTGGATAAAAATTTGTTAGGTGAATTGGCCAGTTCCAAAGCGATTTTAGCGCTTTTGTTTCCTTTCTTGGCAGCGCTTTCCAATCTGTTTTTCCTAGCTGAAATCAATGCGATTTCAGACATGGAGAAAACACCATTCAGTAGTATTAAAAAAAATATTATTAGTATTTCCATATTTCTTTAGCCCAGATGGCAGTGTAAAGCCCGGAGTCCTGTTGATTCATTTTTCTTAGCAATTCAAAGCGACTGAAAGAAGCTTGGGGGTGCTTTAGAAAAACAAACGACAGGACCAGGACTTGCAACGTACAGCTGGAATTGCTCCTATAAATTATCTATAACCGCACTTAAGCGCTCTGTAATTTCCTGAATTGTCCCTATTCCGTTTACGGCGTAAAACTTTCCTTGTTCTTTATAATACCCCATTAATGGAGCTGTTTTTTCGTTGTATTCTTGGTAACGATTTCTTATTTTTTCTTCGTCCTGATCGTCGATTCTACCGCTTGTCTTCCCTCTTTCCAACAAACGTTGTATCAAGATTTCATCGTCAGCTTCCAGTGCAATTGTAGCGGCAACTTTAGAACCTATCGATTCAAGGAAAGCGTCCAAAGCTTTGGCCTGCGAAATTGTTCTTGGGTAGCCATCGAACAAAATTCCATTAGTATCAGGGTGCTTATTCACCTCATCGATGAGCATTTTTGTGGTCAATTCATCTGGCACCAAATCTCCGGCATCCATATAAACTCTTGCTTGTTTCCCCAGTTCAGTATCATTTTTCAAGTTGAAACGGAACACATCGCCTGTCGAAATATGGGTTAAATTGTATTTTTCTTTCAAAAATTCTGCTTGAGTTCCTTTTCCTGCACCCGGTTTTCCGAATAAAACAATGTTGATCATAATGTGTGTTGAGTAGTTATTCTTTTAGCTTATATACTTCGGGTAAGTTTCTTCCAAGTCCATCGTAATCCAGACCAAATCCAACAATGAATTTATTTGGAATTCTAATCCCTACGTAATCTATTTTAATATCTTTTTTGTAAGCTTCCGGTTTAAAGAAAAGCGTAGCTATTTTGAAATGCTTAACATTCTGTTTTTTGAATAATTCCTTTAGTTCAACCAAAGTGTTACCCGTGTCCACGATATCCTCAATGACAATAACCGAGCGTCCGGCCAAGTCTTGGTTTAAACCGATCAATTGTTTCACCTGATTTGTCGAAGAAGTGCCTTCATAAGAAGCCATTTTTATAAAACTTACTTCACAGGGGTTTTTATATTTTTTCATGAAATCGGAAACGACCATAAAGGCCCCGTTTAAAACCCCTACAAATACTGGTGTTTCATCTATAAAATCGTCTTCCACTTGCTGCACCATTTTTGTGATGGCAAACTCTATTTCTTTGGCAGAAATGAATGGAACAAATTGTTTATCGTGAAGTTGAATCATTATTTATATGTTTTAAATAATTCGCAAAGATACAGAATTCGCTTTTTACAATTGGCAATCCAACTTAAATTTGTGTTTTTATCTCCATTTTACAACAAAAGAACTAAAATCGCCATAATAGCATCTATTATCTTAACGAGAAACGGCAAAGATTGCAAAGCATCATTTCCCTATTTAACCATTTAAAAGTATCTTTGCTCTTCATAAACTTTCAACACAATGAATTATTTTTCTTCTGATTTTAAATTGGGAATTCTAGGCGGTGGACAATTGGGCAAAATGATGCTTTTTGACACTCGGAAATTTGACATACAAACCTATGTTCTTGACCCAAGTGACGAAGCTCCATGCAAAATCGCCTGCGATAAATTCTTTAAGGGGGATTTGATGGATTTTGAAACCGTATATAATTTCGGGAAACAAGTCGATATATTGACTTTTGAAATCGAATTGGTGAATCTCAAGGCATTAATAAAATTAGAAGAAGAAGGACTAAAAGTTTACCCTTCTCCCAAAACACTGAAACTTATCCAGAACAAAGGGATTCAGAAGGATTTTTATGCCACGCACAACATTCCAACGGCAAGTTACGCTCGATTTAAAAACCTAAAACGCCTAATCGTAGACATTCTAGATTCGAAAACAAGGTTCCCATTCATATGGAAATGCACCGAATTTGGTTACGACGGGAATGGCGTAAAAGTAATCAGACAAATCTCTGACTTGGACGAGCTACCTAATGTAGAATGCATCGCTGAAGAAATGATCCCATTCAAAAATGAGTTGGCGGTCATTGTTTGCCGCAATCCATCGGGAGAAATCAGAACCTATCCAGTGGTTGAAATGGAATTTCATCCAGAAGCCAACCAGGTGGAATACGTAATCTGTCCCGCGAGGATTGATAACAAAGTAGCCGAAAAAGCCAGAGCGATCGCATTAAGTGTTTCAGAAAAATTCCATCATGTGGGACTACTGGCAGTGGAAATGTTTCAAACCGAAGACGACGAAATATTGATAAATGAAGTCGCTCCTCGTCCGCACAATTCGGGACACTATTCCATAGAAGGCAGTTACACTAGCCAATTCGAAAACCATTTGCGAGCCATCCTTGACCTGCCGTTAGGGAACACCGACAGCAAAGTGGCTGGAATCATGGTCAATTTGGTTGGCGAAGAAGGTTACTCAGGCAATGTCATTTATGAGAACATTGAAAAAATACTAGCCTGGAACGGTGTTACACCGCACATTTACGGCAAAAAGCAAACCCGTCCCTTTCGCAAAATGGGACACGTTACGATAGTAAACGAAGACATCAACGAAGCCAGAAGAATTGCGGAAGACGTTAAAAACACAATAAGAGTAATTGCCTAAACATATTAAAAAATTGAAAAATTAAAAGATTGAAAAAATTGGTTTGTCTTTAAATAAACTCCAAACGAAATCCTTAAATTTTAGATCTTTAAATCATTAAATGATAACAAAATGAGCAAAGTAGCCATAATAATGGGAAGCATATCTGATATGCCCGTCATGCAAGAAGCCATCGAAGTCCTAAAAGGATTTGGAATTGAAATAGAAGTCGATATTGTTTCGGCACACAGAACGCCCGATAAACTATATGATTTTAGCAAAAACGCCCATAGTCGCGGTATTTCGGTAATTATTGCGGGCGCAGGTGGCGCCGCGCATTTACCGGGAATGGTGGCTTCCATGTCGCCACTTCCGGTGATAGGTGTTCCCGTGAAATCGAGCAATTCTATCGATGGTTGGGACAGCATTCTGTCAATTCTTCAAATGCCAGGCGGGGTACCCGTTGCGACAGTAGCCTTAAATGGCGCAAAAAATGCAGGAATTTTGGCAGCCCAAATCATTGGAAGCCATGATAAAGGAGTTTTAGACCAAGTAATAAAATACAAAAAAGGATTAGAGGAATCGGTAATTATTGCCTCCGAAAGCTTACTTAAATTGTAAACTTGTCTTGACCATAAAACAACAAACTTTTTGATTTGCCCGTCTTAAATAGAAAACAAATAACAAAGGCTTCCGTAATGGAAGCCTTTGTTATTTGCATATATGCCGCACTAAATCCAGTTCTTTGCGGTTAAAATTTACGCTTCCTCTTCTATCTCCTCAAGAGTACCTTCAAATTCAGATGCAATTACATCTTCATTATTAATCCAATTCTCCGAGGTAACCAAGCTAAAATTAACATTATCATCGGTATTTAATTCCCAAACAATCCCTTCGGCTGTGGGAAAAGGAATGTTTTGAGACATTTGGTCTTCAAATAATCTTTTGATCAAATTTCTGTCAGACAATCCATTATTCAATAATTTCAATACGTTTTCAGCCGTTAGTTCTTTCACTTCTCCATCAGTTGGAGTCATTGAGAAATGAACAACAGACGCTTTGGTATTGGGAAACTTTCCGTTATAGGCTTTATAAAGCAATTGATTGATATGAAATAATCTTGCTTGCATATGAATTTCAGGATATTCCTCACATACTTTATCAATTAACATATTGTGCGAAATTTGCTCAATTTGCCCTTCATTTAATTCTTCACCCAGTTTGTAAGCCAGTACAATTTCAGCAGCTTCATTTGGCTCATAATCGGATATGGCCATTTCTAGCAATTCTGGTAAATTCTTTTTCTCGGCTGTATCTGCGTCCGGAAAATTGAATTTTTCCAGTAACTGAATATAATCTTCGTCTGACCAATATCCTTCTACTTCGTTTACTGTGTCGATACGCTTTATTATAACTTGATAGTTCATTTGTTTTTATTTACAATTGTTTCTGATCAGTTTCTTTTAAACTGAGTCATTTTTCCCAATTTAGGCTTTTTAAGATTCGAAGCGAAATAAATAACATAACTATAACACAATTGTTTCGGGGTTAGAGAGCGAAATCGCCACTGTTTTGCGATCTCATTTTTTTATAAATCGCTACATTTGTATTTCAAGAATGTTTTTTTTCAATTAATGAAAACCAATTACAATACAATGAAAATCTTAACTTCAAAATTCGACACTAAATACGATACGGCCCCTTTTTCGAAAATCAAAAATGAAGATTTCCTTCCCGCTTTCCAAGAAGGAATAGCACTGGCAAAAGCAGAAATCGATGCCATTGTCGCAAACAAGGATAAGCCTACTTTTCAAAATACCATTGAGGCCTTAGATTTTAGCGGATACACATTAGATCGTCTTTCCAGCATTTTCTTCAATTTGAATTCGGCAGAAACCAATGACGAAATCCAGAAAATCGCGCAGGAAGTTTCCCCGTTATTGTCCGAATTCGGGAATGACATAACGCTCAACGTCGACTTGTTTGCTAAAGTAAAAGCAGTCTACGAACAAAAAGACAGCTTGAACCTCAACCCAGAACAAGCTACACTTTTAGACAAAAAATACAAAGGTTTTTCCAGAAATGGCGCCAACTTGGCTGAAGACAAAAAAATCCTGCTTCGGGAAATAGACAAGGAACTGTCCAAAACAAGCCTTAAGTTTGGCGAAAATGTTTTGGCGGAAACTCAAGGGTTTCAATTGCACATTATCGATGACAAGGACCTGTCGGGTTTACCCGAAGGAACAATCGAAGCAGCTCGTTCCTTGGCCAAAAGCCAGGAAAGCGAGGGTTGGATTTTTACGTTGGACTATCCAAGCTACGTTCCATTTCTCACTTATGCCGACAACCGCGAGCTTAGAAAAAAAATGGCGATCGCTTTTGGCGCCAAAGGTTTTCAAAACAACGAATTTGACAACCGGGAAAATGTTCTTAAAATTGCCAAATTGCGTTTTGACCGAGCGCAACTTTTAGGATATGCCACTCACGCTCACTTTGTCCTTGAGGAGCGCATGGCCGAAAACCCTGAAAAAGTTTTGACTTTCGAAAACGATCTATTGGCCAAAGCTAAACCCGCTGCCCTTAAAGAATTTGCCGATTTGACCACTTTCGCCAAAAAACTGGACGGAATTGAACAGCTGGAAAAATGGGACGGCGCCTACTATTCGGAAAAATTGAAACAAGAACTGTTCAATCTGGACGACGAGAAATTAAAACCCTATTTCCAGCTGGAAAAAGTTTTGGACGGCGCTTTTACAACGGCCCAAAAACTATATGGTCTGAGTTTTGAAGAGAGTTTTGAAATTGACAAATACCACGACGATGTTACCACATATGAGGTGAAAGATATAGACGACAATCTGGTTGCCATTTTCTATGCTGATTTTTTTCCAAGAAAAGGAAAACGCAATGGCGCCTGGATGACTTCATACAAATCACAGTTTATTAAAGAAGGAAAAAACGAAAGGCCGCACATATCGATCGTTTGCAATTTCACAAAACCAACAGAAACAAAACCGTCTTTGTTAACCTTTAATGAAGTAACCACCTTGTTTCACGAATTTGGCCATGCTTTACACGGAATTTTAGCAAACACCACTTATCCTAGTTTATCAGGGACTTCCGTTTATTGGGATTTTGTGGAATTGCCGAGTCAAATCATGGAAAACTGGTGTTACGAACCCGAAGCTCTGGCTTTATTCGCCTACCATTATAAAACGGATGAAATGATACCGATCGAACTGGTTCAAAAAATCAAGGAAAGCTCTAATTTCCAAGAAGGAATGACAACCATGCGTCAGTTGAGTTTTGGACTGTTGGACATGGGATGGCATGCACATGACCCTTCAAACATCAAGGACATAAAAATTTTTGAATTGCAGCAATTTGCCGACACCCAATTGTATCCTGACGTAAAAGAGAATGCCATGAGTACAGCTTTTTCACATATCTTTCAAGGAGGTTACTCTTCAGGCTACTATAGTTACAAATGGGCCGAAGTACTCGATGCTGACGCCTTTGAATTTTTTCAGGAAAAAGGCATCTTCAACAAAGAAGTCGCCGATAAATTCAAAGACAATATCCTTTCCAAGGGAGGAACAGAACACCCAATGATTTTATACAAACGTTTCAGAGGACACGAGCCAAGTCCTGATGCTTTGTTGAAAAGAGCTGGCTTGATATAATTTTATGAATTCAAATTTAAACCGAAGTAGAGATACTTCGGTTTTTTTTTATTTTCGGCTTCGGGAATACAAGTACACCTAATGCATCAAAATCACTGTTTTTAGAAAAAAACTACCATCAACCACCAGAAAATGGGGATACTCTCTACCCAAAAAGAAGTGTAATATTTGGATCGTTTTTCATTGGCGAAAGCCAAAAACAAGGAAAGCGCCACTACCAGAATTCCATTGACAATCATTTGTTCTTGGATAAAATTATTTTTTAAAAGCTCTAAAAAATAGAAGGGAATCAACATCAGTAATCCAACGATTTTTGTTCGCTTTACTCCTATTTGTTGCGGCACGGTTTTTAAATGCGGATCATCATTAGCCAAATCAAGTATCTCAAAAATTAAGATCAAAACAAAAACGAGGATAAAACGCTGGATGCATTTCAGATAAAAATCAAACCCAAGCGGAACATGCGCATTCAACAAAGGCAAGACTAATGTCACTCCAACCCAACACAACGCCACAATATAAATTTTCACCCCTGCCCAATTTCTGGCATTCTTCCTATTTGGAAAAAAAGGAAGCGTGTACAGCAGCGTTAATCCCAACACTCCAACGGATACTATTTGCGTGACCAACTGTAATTTGAAAAAATAATAGCCTACGGCAACCAATGAACAAAAACTTAGCGCAGCTATTATTTTCAACTCATTTCGCATCTGTTGTTTCTGGGCCCTGGCCAAAACATCATACTTCACAAAATTATATCCCACTATCGTGCCGAAAAAAGCGAAATTAGCCATCGGTTGGTCAGCAGAAATGTGGAACATATAATGGGTCATTCGCACTAGTGCATAAACGGACAAAGCCACGTGAATGCTGCTCCTGATATAGAAATCAAATATTTGTTTAAAACTAATCATTAAACAAAATTAGTCAATTGTGAGCAAATACATCATTTAGTTGAAATATTGACAAAAAATCAATTCAAAAAACGATTTAGATTGTTTATAATACTTATTTTTGCACCACTAAAAAAACACAACATTACCATACTTACATGAAAACAGACTCATTTGCTTTAAGACACTTAGGCCCAAGGGAAAACGATTTACCAAAAATGTTAGAAACCATAGGTGTTGAGACTTTAGATCAGCTAATATCCGAAACTATTCCCAGTGACATTCGTTTAAAAAAACCTTTGGAATTGGAGCATATTATGACTGAATACGAATATGCAAATCACATTCGATTATTAGGTCGTACCAATAAAGTATACAAATCATATATCGGCTTAGGCTACCACCCAACAATCGTCCCTCCTGCCATTCAAAGGAATGTATTTGAAAACCCGGGATGGTATACGGCTTACACTCCATACCAAGCAGAAATTGCTCAAGGACGTTTAGAAGCAATCCTAAATTTCCAAACGATGGTCATTGAACTGACCGGAATGGAAATTGCAAACGCCTCTTTACTTGACGAGAGTACAGCTGCTGCTGAAGCAATGGCTTTGTTATTTGACGTTCGTTCAAGAGACCAAAAGAAAAATAATGTGTGCAAATTTTTCGTTTCCGAAGAAATCCTGCCGCAAACCATATCCGTTTTACAAACGCGTTCCACTCCCATTGGAGTCGAATTAGTGATTGGAAATCACCAAGAATTTGATTTTTCAAATGATTTTTTTGGTGCGATATTACAATATCCGGGAAAATATGGTCAAGTTTATGATTATGCTGATTTCATTAGAGAAGCGAATGACAATGAAATAAAAGTAGCAGTTGCCGCCGATATTTTATCGTTAGTTAAATTAACGCCACCAGGAGAAATGGGTGCCGCAGTGGTCGTGGGAACAACACAACGTTTTGGAATTCCAATGGGTTATGGTGGGCCACACGCCGCTTATTTTGCAACAAAAGACGAGTACAAACGTTCTATGCCGGGAAGGATCATCGGGGTTTCGCAAGATGCTGATGGAAACCGCGCTTTACGCATGGCTTTACAAACACGCGAACAACACATCAAGCGCGAAAAAGCGACTTCAAACATTTGTACCGCTCAAGTATTATTGTCAGTTATGGCAGGTATGTTTGCCGTTTATCATGGTCCAAAAGGATTAAAATATATCGCTAACAAAGTACATTCTTCTGCTGCAACTTTGGCGGAAGCTTTAAATAAATTAGGCATCAACCAAACTAATAGTGCATTTTTTGATACTATCGTAGTAAAAGCAGATGCTCAAAAAGTAAAAGAAATTGCCGAAAAAAACGAGGTGAATTTCTATTACATCGATAATGAAACAATCTCCATTTCCGTAAACGAAACGATTTTGCCTTCAGACATCAATCAGGTCATTGCCATTTTTGCGGAAGCATTAGGAAAAGACGCTTTTGAAGTTTCTGATTATATCTCAGAAAACAGTTACCCGACGTTTTTAGACAGAAAATCGGAATTCTTAACGCATGAAGTATTTAACAAATACCACTCTGAAACCAGCATGATGCGTTACATCAAAAAGCTGGAACGTAAAGATTTATCATTAAATCATTCGATGATTGCATTGGGTTCTTGTACCATGAAACTGAATGCTGCTGCGGAAATGTTGCCGTTGAGTATGCCTTATTGGAACACAATCCATCCATTTGCGCCATTAGACCAAGTGGAAGGATATACAAAAATGCTTAAGAAACTGGAGCAACAATTGAATGTGATTACCGGTTTTGCCGGAACAACACTTCAACCAAATTCGGGTGCCCAAGGTGAATATGCCGGTTTAATGACCATTAGGGCGTACCACCAATCGAGAGGTGATGACCAAAGAAACATCTGTTTGATTCCCGCTTCGGCTCACGGAACAAATCCCGCTTCCGCTGCAATGGCTGGAATGAAAATCATCGTCACCAAAACAATGGAAAACGGTAATATTGATGTGGAGGACGTTAGAGAAAAAGCAATTCAATATAAAGACCAATTGTCTTGTTTAATGGTCACTTACCCATCAACACATGGTGTTTTTGAAAGTGCCATTAGAGAAATTACTCAAGTCATTCACGACAATGGCGGTTTAGTTTATATGGACGGTGCCAATATGAATGCCCAGGTAGGATTAACAAATCCCGCCACAATTGGGGCCGATGTTTGCCACTTAAATTTACACAAAACATTCGCAATTCCTCACGGTGGCGGTGGACCAGGTGTTGGACCAATTTGTGTTAACGAAAAACTGGTTCCTTTTTTACCAAGCAACCCTTTAGTTAAGGTAGGTGGCGAAAAAGCGATAACCGCTATTTCGGGAGCTCCCTATGGTTCCGCTTTAGTTTGTTTGATCTCATACGGATATATCTGTATGCTAGGTGCTGAAGGGATAACCAATGCAACTAAATATGCCATTCTGAACGCAAACTACATGAAAGCTCGTCTGGAAGAGCATTATCCTATCTTGTATTCTGGAGAAAAAGGAAGAGCGGCTCACGAAATGATTTTAGATTGTAGAGGTTTCAAAGCAAACGGAATAGAAGTTTCTGATATTGCAAAACGCCTTATGGACTATGGTTTTCATGCTCCAACCGTTTCTTTCCCTGTGGCTGGCACATTAATGGTTGAGCCTACAGAATCTGAAGATGTAGCAGAATTGGATCGTTTTTGTGATGCAATGATTGCCATTCGTAAGGAAATCAAAGAAGCCTCGGCAGATGAACCAAATAACGCATTAAAAAATGCACCGCACACTTTGGCTATGCTAACCTCTGATACTTGGACACTACCTTATTCAAGAGAGACGGCGGCATATCCGTTAGAGTATGTAGCCGACAATAAATTTTGGCCAAGTGTTCGTCGCGTAGACGAAACCTACGGTGACAGAAATTTAATTTGCAGTTGTGCTCCTATTGAGGCATACATGGAGAATTAGTCCAAAAACATATTTAAAAAATGCCGCGATTGATTTTGCGGCATTTTTTTTGATTACAATTGAATCCTTGGATAAAGCTATTTTTCAAATAAAAAAGATTTGTGTTATTTTGCGGCTATTAATTAAAAACTAAAGATTATTTCGAAATTTCTTTAAAATTTTATCAGTATTTTAGCCAAAAACGTAGGATTTCATAATTATATGCACGCATAGTAAATAACATGGCTATAATCATTTTTTTATCTTTAAATTAGCCTAAAATTTTTTTCAAACTAAACCGATGAAAATAAAAATAACTGGAATAGGAAGTTATATTCCTGAGAAAAAAGTAAGCAACACTGACTTTGGCGATCATGTTTTTTTAAATGAAGACGGCACCTCTTTTGGAGCACCAAATGATGTGGTCATCAAAAAATTCAAAAGTATAACCGGAATTGAACATAGGCGTTACGCGGAAGATCATTTAAACTCCTCCGATTTAGCCTTTTTCGCATCAAAAAAGGCAATACAGAATGCCGCCATTGACCCAGAAACAATAGACTACATTATTTTCGCGCACAACTTTGGCGACGTAAAATCAGGAACCAGTCAATCTGATATGCTTCCGAGTTTAGCTACCCGAGTTAAAAATAAACTTCAAATAAAGAACCCCAAATGCGTTGCCTACGATATCCTTTTTGGATGCCCGGGTTGGATAGAAGGGATCTTGCAGGCCAATGCTTTCATCAAATCCGGTATGGCCAAACGATGTTTGGTAATAGGTTCCGAAACTCTTTCCAGGGTGGTTGACGATCACGACAGAGATTCGATGATCTATTCGGACGGCGCAGGAGCCGCAATAGTTGAAGCCTCCGATGATGAAACAGGTATGCTTTCGTATGAAAGTGGGACTTATGCCATAGATGAAGCCAATTATTTGTTTTTTGGAAAATCGTACAATACAGATTTAGATCCTGACACCCGTTATATAAAAATGCATGGACGCAAAATTTACGAATTTGCTTTGAATACCGTTCCCGTTGCAATGAAAAGTTGCCTGGACAAAAGCGGCATCGCTATTGATGACGTCAAGAAAATATTGATTCATCAGGCGAATGAGAAAATGGATGAAGCCATCATCCAGCGTTTTTACAAATTGCACGACAGACCGGTCCCGCAAGACATTATGCCCATGAGCATAAGTGAACTAGGGAACAGCAGTGTTGCCACTGTGCCTACACTTTTTGACCTTTTGATACGAGGTGAAATTAAAAATCAATCTATTCAAAAAGGCGATGTGCTTCTGTTTGCTTCGGTTGGAGCAGGTATGAATGTCAATGCCTTCGTTTACAGGTATTAATTTCATCAGTAGCTAATCCAGCTATACATTACAAGCCCACGCCTAAAAAACGTGTTTTTACAAAACTCAAAAAGAGCTTCTTACAGTCGCTTTTTTAAGCTAATAAAAACTACATTTTTTAAGTTGTGGGCTTTTCATTTCTATCTGGGCTAAAAATCCGTCAAAGAAGAAATATATCTTTGTACCTTTGCGCCTTTGTTTATACCAATTAAAAAAATGTACGAAAAAACGTTTCCAAATAAAAGATTCAAACTCACTTTAGAATTTTTAAACAAACACATCTCGACTGCTGAAACGGTTCTGGATTTAGGGGTAGAAAATCCCTTTTCAAAAATCATGAAAGCGGAGGGCTATTCAGTTAAGAATACCGCGGGCGAAGATTTAGACATTGACCAATCGGTCTTTTCAAAAGAAAAACAAGATGTGGTAACCGCTTTCGAAATTTTTGAGCATCTGCTGAATCCATACACCATTTTAAGCGACATAAAATCTGACAAACTTTTCATATCTATCCCAATGCGTCTTTGGTTTTCACCAGCCTACAGAAGCAAAACAGACATGTGGGACAGACATTACCATGAATTCGAAGATTGGCAACTGGATTGGCTTTTAGAAAAAACTGGCTGGAAAATCATTGATCGTCAAAAATGGACCAATCCGGTAAATAAAATTGGAATCCGTCCCCTATTGCGTCGTTTCACCAATAGGTATTATATCGTTTATGCCGAAAGAATAAAATAATGGACTACTATATTGTTATACCGGCACACAACGAAGAGGCATTCATTTCCCTGACACTGCAATCCTTGATCTCGCAGACCCACTTACCAAAAAAAGTGGTTGTGGTCAATGACAATTCCACTGATACAACAGCAGAAATCGTTTTGGCTTTCGCCAAGGAGAATCCGTTTATAACGTTAGTGAACAAAACTTCTAGCGCCATACATTTACCCGGAAGCAAAGTCATCCAAGCCTTTCACAAAGGTTTTGAAACCTTGGACGACAATTATGACGTCATCGTAAAGCTAGATGCCGATCTCATTTTACCCACTAACTATTTCGAAACCATCATCCGGCATTTCGAAAAAGACCCTTCTATAGGAATGGCTGGAGGATTTGCCTACATCGAAAAAAACGGGGAATGGGTACTGGAGAACTTAACAGATAAAGACCACATCAGAGGCGCCTTCAAAGCATATAGAAAAGAATGCTTTAAGCAAATAGGCAACCTGAAACCGGCGATGGGCTGGGACACTGTTGACGAATTGCTGTCCAAATTTTACAGCTGGAAAGTTATCACGGACGACTCGCTAATTGTAAAACACCTAAAGCCGACGGGCGCCAATTACAACAAAACGGCACGCTACAAGCAAGGCGAAGCGTTTTATACTCTGGGATATGGTTTTGCGATAACGGCGATCGCTTCCGCAAAACTGGCAATGATGAAAAAGAAACCATTACTCTTTGTAGATTACGTAAAAGGATTCTGGAAAGCAAAAGCCGCAAAAACTCCTTTATTGGTTACTTTAGAACAAGCGAAGTTCATCAGGAACTATCGCTTGAAAAAGATGAAAGAAAAACTTTTTTAAATATACGATGATTCGGATATTCCAAAAAAACACATTACCGTTAACTTATAACTCATAACTATTTTTGTAATTTAGCCCATAATCGTAAAACATATGATGCTCATTCGATATATAACGCAAATAGGAAGATATTTTTTAATGCTGCAAGCAGTTTTTAATAAACAAACCAAATGGTCTGTTATGAAAAAACTTATCTTCAAGGAAATTGATGATTTGATTATCAGTTCGCTCGGTATAGTTGCCTTCATCTCCTTCTTCGTTGGCGGAGTTGTTGCCATACAAACGGCACTTAATCTTACTAATCCCTTAATCCCGAAATACCTCATCGGTTTCGCTACACGACAATCAGTTATATTGGAATTTGCCCCCACATTCATCTCCGTTATTATGGCTGGAAAAATGGGGTCTTTTATCACATCGAGTATTGGTACAATGAGGGTAACTGAACAAATCGACGCCTTGGAAGTTATGGGTGTCAATTCATTAAATTACCTTGTTTTTCCTAAAATAATCGCTTTGCTACTATATCCATTCCTTATTGGAATCGCTATGTTTCTGGGCGTTTTGGGAGGATGGATGGCTGGTGTATACGGTGGTTTTACCTCAAGTGCAGAATTTATTAACGGTGCCCAGGCAGATTTCATCCCGTTTCATATCGCCTATGCTTTCATAAAGACACTGATATTTGCCATGTTGTTGGCTACAATTCCTTCATTCCATGGTTACTATATGAAAGGTGGAGCGTTGGAAGTGGGTAAAGCCAGCACCGTCGCTTTTGTTTGGACATCAGTCTCAATAATACTTTTCAATTATATACTAACGCAGTTGTTACTAGGATCATGATAGAAATAAAAAATATAGAGAAATCATTTGGCGGAGTTAAAATTCTCAAAGGTATTTCGACTGTTTTTGAAACTGGAAAAACGAATCTAATTATTGGACAAAGTGGTTCGGGTAAAACCGTTTTATTAAAAAGTCTATTGGGGATTCACACTCCTGAATCGGGAAAAATCTGTTTTGACGGCAGGGTATATTCTGAATTGGAACAAGATGAAAAAAGGGAACTGAGAACTGAAATCGGAATGGTCTTTCAAGGCAGCGCTTTATTTGATTCAATGACTGTAGCCGAAAATGTAGGCTTTCCGCTGCGAATGTTTACCAATGATAATAGTGCGAAAATCCAGGAAAGGGTTGATCAGGTTCTTAAAAGAGTTGATTTAGTTGACGCACACAATAAACTGCCTTCACAAATTTCAGGGGGAATGCAGAAACGTGTAGCTATTGCCCGCGCTATTGTGAACAGACCAAAATACCTTTTTTGCGACGAACCTAACTCGGGTTTGGACCCAAACACCGCTATATTAATTGACAATCTTATTAAAGAAATTACAGAAGAGTACGATATAACTACTGTTATCAACACACATGATATGAACTCTGTAATGGAAATTGGAGAGAATATTTTATTCCTTAAAGATGGATTAAAAGCCTGGCAAGGAACAAAGGAAGAAATTTTCAAAACTGACAACCAAGACGTTGTGGACTTTGTTTATTCGTCAAATTTGTTCAGGAAAGTCAGGGAAGCCTACTTAAAGGAATAGATTTTATTATTATGGACAAGCATTCAATTCGGTAATAACTCCACCTCAGCATTTGGATTAAAAAGATACATTTTTCCCGAACTCACTTCCAGGCATTCGAAACGCTTGGTTCGTATCGCTATTTTCTTAAAAATCTTACCGTTTTGAATCCTGAAAACACTACCGTAGGGAATTTCGAATATATAATTTTTATCATTTTGTTGGTCAAACTGCTTCAATGCCAAAGATAATGTAGCGTCGGTATCGCTGCTCGCCGTAGGGTTTTTGAAATGCCTCGCCAGTAAAGGCAATAAATTATTGGGGAAAATTTCAGGTCTGATAAAAGGAACCATCATTTGCTGAAAGGAATACTTCCATTCTTGTCCGTGCGGTTTTATGTTCCTTCCGAATTTTTCGAAAGCAACCAAATGCGAAATTTCATGAATTAGGGTGATCAGGAACTTATATTTATTAAGACTTGAATTAACCGTGATTTCGTGCTTTCCGTTCAACCCTTTCCTGTAATCTCCGTGGCGAGTTAGCCTTTCATTCACGATTTTGAGATGTACGCGATTAACCACAATCAGCTCAAAAACTGGCTTTACGGCATGTTCGGGAATATATCTTGCAAGTGTTTCGCTCAAAATTTATTAGGCTTATGGGTTTGTTGAGGATACTTGGAGTACTTTCCCGTTGAAATATTTATTCCCTGTCAATGTAAAATCAAAAATGTAATCCGCCATTTCACTGGCTTTTATAGGCGCTTGATAACCCGGAAAAGCTTCTTCCAACATTTCGGTTTGTACTGCACCGAGAGCCAAAACATTAAAAGCAATTCCTCTTTCCTTATACTCTTCCGCCAATAATTCCGACAAAGTGATCACAGCTCCCTTGCTAGAACTGTAAGCGGACAATCCCGCAAATTTAAGGCTGCCTTGAATTCCTCCCATAGAACTTATGGTAACAACATGGCTCCCCTTTTGAAGATAAGGCAAACAAACCCGAGTCAAATTTGCGACAGCAAAAACATTGACTTTATAAATATCTTCAAAATCTTTTTGTGTCGTTTCGGAGAACGGTTTCAGCAATAAACTGCCCGCATTATGAACTATGGCATCCACTTTTTTCCATGAACTTGATAAGAAATCCTGCACTTTTTCTAAATCTGCTTCATTTGACAGATCTACAGAAAGACAAGTAATATTTTTGTTTTCAATAAGAATTCGGGGTGTTTTTCTGGAAATGGCCAGAACCTGCTGTCCTGCGTTGGCAAATTTTAAAGCCAACTCATATCCTATTCCCCTACTTGTACCTGTTACTATAATGTTTTTCATAGGACAAAAATAAACAAAACTAACAAAACATCACTTATGGCAGCTATCCAAAAAAACTAATTCATGTGAATTTCGCGGCTTGCTGTATTGGCCATTTCTGTCACTGCGGGAAGCATTTCCTGAATGAAAGACGTCATATGCGACATATCCATCGCTCTAAATTCATCCGACACATGGTGATAGTAATCAAAATTTTCGAAATCGAAGGTGCTCACGGATTGACATGGAACATGGAACACATCGTAAAAAGAATAATTATCCGATCGGTTAAACAATCTTAATTCCGCTTCCTTGGGAAGAAACCCTATCGTCTTTTTTCCTGTATATTCATTAATCTTGCTTGCCATATTGGTTTTGTCAAAACCGGTAATATAGGCTAGATAGTCCCTTTTCATAGGGACCCCAATCATCTCAATATTGAACTGCGCGTACAGATTGAAGTTTTGCGAATGCAGTTTTTTGGCCAAATGTTTAGACCCTAATAAGCCTTTTTCTTCCCCGGCAAAAAAAACGAAAAGCACGCTTCTTTTGTTTGATTTAATGGCACTGAAGTACTTTGCCATTTCAGCCACCGCTGTTGTGCCAGAAGCATCATCATTTGCCCCATTATTAATGATATCGCCGTTAACGCCCACCTTAGCCAATCCGATATGATCGTAATGCGCACTAATCAATAGGAATTCTTTTTTTAGTATTGGGTCACTTCCTTCTATATAGCCCACAATATTATAAGCCGTCCCTTTAAAATTAGCCAAGCTGTCCCGATAAGAATAAAAATAGGGCTTTACATTATTGCTTTTTAAAAACTCTTCCAAGTAAACTGCCGCTTTCTCCATCCCTTTCGTTCCCGTTTCCCTTCCTTCTAACTCATCCGAAGAAAGATATTTCAACATTGCAGCCACCTCATTCTCTTTGACTAGATATTGGATGTCAATTGACTTGTACGAAATATCTTGTACAGTATTTGAAACCAAACTAGAATTTGGTTTACAGCATAAAAAGAGGATTGGCAGCAGTATTATAATTCTTTTCATGGTTTTAATTTGTTTTCCCTCTATCTGAAATATTTTTTGAAAACTTTACATCCTTGGATACTAGCCAAAACTATGAAAAATACGGGGATAATTACCGGCATCAGGTACTTTGAAAAATTTTCCGTGTTTTGAGAAAGGGAATGTAAAAAATACACCAGTGCAATCATGCCTGAAAAAGTTCCAATTAAAGTCCCCACCACATAATAAAACTTAAGGGATTTTTCCGTTTTTATATAATCCCCATTGATCAGATAAAGATTCCAGCCCGTCCAGAACGGAACTTGAAGGAAGTTCAAACTACTCAGTATTAAACCAATTAAAAAAGGGGAATAGCTAACGTACTTTTCTAAATAGTGATGGTTCACCGTTGTTCCGCTTGAAAGGGAATAAAAGGAATAGGCCAAAACCAACAAAAAGAGAATACCTAAGATATCAATGATTTTCATTAGCTTTTTGTTATTCACCAATCGATTGGCAAAAATCAAAGTAAAATAGATGACAAAAGCCTCAACAAAAATGACTCCAAGCAAATACAAAACCAACTCTTCTATCCCAAAAGCAGTATAGATTTCGAAGCCAAAAACATTCAAATATCCCAGCGGAATAGAACCTATAAAGCTCACCGAAAAACCAACAAGAATATTCTTAAACCCTTTCATCCTATTAGAAATTAACAATCTTACTACTCTGTTTAAGATGCAATCGATACTCGTGCATACCCTCTTTATGCGGTAGATAAGGAGTCCCTTTTTTATTGTTGGCTACACTTATTTCATACATATATGTAATGTGTCGAGACAGTTCCTTCCATGCAAAAAACAAAGAATGCTTAGGGTCATAAATATGAGTCGGCTCACTTGCAGCGCCATTCAGCTCCACGACAGAAAAGTTTTCTCCGCGTTCCAACTCTTCAATTGTATTGTACATAACATCCAGTCTTCCAAAATAAAATCCCGGTATTTGCAGACACATTTCATTAATGGTTTCTTCCAGCTTTGGAGTAATCCAATGACTTCCGTCAATAAATTTTGCGCCACGGGCATGATTCCCATAGGGAACCAGATTCAACTTTTCCCCTTTCGGTAAAACTTCTTGCAGTTTTTCTCCAAATTCTTGCCTTAGGACCTTTAACTGCAATTCGTATCTTGGATTCTCTTTTATCAATTCTTCAATAGTTGCAATACCTGTTCCCGTTAGAATCATAAATTCTTTCGACACAATCCCGGTAATCTTTCCAAACTTTTGATCAGGATAACGCACATAAAAAATTCCGACTTCATTTTTGAATGGAATCAAATCCTGAACCACATAATCAAAATTTGCCTTTTGGGCATAATGTCTTAAATCAGCGACCGTATTAATTTTCTGCACTCCAGATCCTCGCAAACCGATATCCGGTTTCGCAATCAATGGATATTTTATACCAGAATCAACGATTGTTTTTTCAATCTCATCAAGTAGAGTTCCCTCCTTTATAAGCACGGTTTTTGGGTAATACTGCGACGGAATCAAATCGTAAATCGCTTTCTTGGATTCCATGATGAACCCGCCATTTTTTATCGACGGATTGGAAGCGTTGAAGAAAAAGATAGACCTTGCTTTAAGCGAATAAAAAGTCCAAAGAAAATAAATCGGAATATAAACTACCTGAAAAGGCCAATACTCCCAGTGGGTAATCTTATGAAACAGTAGTTTGTTTCGGCTGTTTTTTATCACTAGGATTAATTTTATTTTTAAATAATAATAAATGAGATGGAATCATCTTTTTGAGAAACCAAATCATAATGCAAAATAGCCACTTTATTTTTCTCGATAACTGACTGTGTAATACTCAAGGTTTTCAACTCATTATTCCTGTTTATCACCAGACCGTTTTCTAGGTTTTCGGCCTCTGTGTATCTGTGAAATCCATACATTTCGTTTTCTGAAATTCCGGCGTTATTATCCAAAAAAGAATAAAACGCATCGGAACGCTGCTTTCTAACCCCTTCGGAATACAAAGTCGACGAAGACCAGATATGTCTTGCGTTGCAATCCAGTTCAGTTGTCTCTTTGACTTCTCCATTCCAGCGCAGCTGAAAGAGCTGTTGGTCCTGAAACAACACCAAGGTAAAAGGCTCGATCTCAAACAAATCCACGTCTCCCCAAAGATCCTTTGGAGAATCGCTACCGATAAGGTCCAAAACAATCAACCCCCTACTTTTTCTATATGGAGGTTTCATAAGATGTTTTTCAGTGGCCCCGTTCAGCAATACTAAAACGGTACCCTTTTCATCTACAACATACCAAGTTCCACCCGCTTTTGGGTCCTTTGGAAAAATAACATTTTTACCTTTTATAATATAATTCTGGGGAGGTATGGCGCAGGGTCTTATTACCTTCTCATCACGGTTTGACGTAATGATGATTTTATCGAGTGATTTTACAAAACTTACTGTACACATTGCTTCCTATATTCGATTGTTGAACGGGCCACTCCAAAATTTTCACCTACTGAAATGCTTGGGTTTTGCAAAACAGCCACCTTTATTAAGGCTTGGTGATGGATACAATGTTCCAAATTATAAAGCAACTCCCTAATGTAATTACTTTCAACGTAAATTTCTTGGCCATCGATAGTCTGTTGCAATTCGATTTTCTTGTTTTCTTTATTCAAAGACTTCTGAATAATTTCAATCTGACTAACTGCATAATCAGTATCAGTTTGAACCAATACATTTCTTTCGCGTCTGTCATAATTTACAAAACCAGAATCGTAACTGTTTTCAAGGCATTGGAACATCTCAATGATATGTCTCGTATGCTCTCCAATAGTAGAATTACTCAATGCGGCACATTGATTGGAATATTCTGAACTTGGAATTTGATCGAGCAAATTAATCAACTCGTTCAAACTGTTATTTATAGATATTATGAGCATATTAGAACTTTAATTTTAACAAATTCGGTATCGCATTCTTATTTTGCCACACTAAAATGGCACAGCAAAGAAAGGTAATTACTGCCAATATAAAAAGGGCACCCCCATCGTTCTGAACTACTATTCCTAATACAAACAGATGTGAAACAATAGCACCAGCCATGACTCCTAATCCAATCAAAGACCCCAGTAAAGTTGTTCTTGGTATTAGGATTAAAATGGAAGCTATCAACTCCACTATTCCAGCAGCAAATCTGCCATAAGGTTCGATGCCTAAAGTGGTAAAAATGTAAATACTTTCTTGAGCACCCGTGAATTTAAAATACAATGTTTGGAGTAATATTACGGCGGCAATGACGCGAAATATCCAAGATACTTTTGATGATTTCATGAATTTTAGTTTCATTGAATAATTTTATTCCAATTCCTATCAGCCTTCGTTTTTAGATTGGTTTGGTCTTTATTCCAGCTTTTCAATGTATTGGTAAAGTAAGCATTATAGAAAAGGTATAGTTTGCCTTCGATAATTTTGAATGTCTCGGGATTAACCTCCACTTTTTCGCCAGAATCACCCATTGCAAAAGCACACCAGCCGCCATATTGGGGCTCATAAGCAGATGGGGCTTTTAAAAATGCCTCTTTATTCCCTACAGATGAAAAATAATAATTCACTCCTTCAAACGCAGCCGCAAGTTCTTTGTTTCCCTTTATAGCTTTGGCTTGCTTAAAATATGCCACAGGATCATAGCCTTGAATGGCTACTTTTTTTTCTAAATTAAATTCAGAAATTCTTTTAGTGTCATTTTGCGCGAAGCCTTTTAGGGCAAATAGCACGAAAATGATGACTGCCATTTTTTTCATAGTCTTACATTTAATTAGTACAAAACTACATTAGTATCTTGAAGCGAAATGTCGCATACATTACAGTTCCCATAAAATAATTATAAACTGCAAACATCATTTATAATTATTTCCTTTCTATTATAGACAATCTTTCCGTTTACTACCATTTCATTTAACAATTGAGTGGTGGTCTGCCTGGAAGTACAGATGATTTGGGCAATATCATTTTGAGTCAAATAATTTTCAATTACAATTCTGTTCTCTATTCTTTTTCCTTCAGTTTCCCCCCAATCTTTTAAGAACAGAGACAATCTGCTTTTAGCGTCTTTAGAGATCAAATTAGAATAGCTGTTCTTGATGCGTTTCATTTTTAGGCCAACAAATTTAGTGTAAGACAACGCTAAACTCGGATTCTTCAATAAGACGTCTTCAAAATCCGAAAGAAGGAAACTACAAATGGCAACATCGTCCGAAAGTACTTTTGCATATTCATTCGCTTGACTATCCACTTCTAATGTCAGTTCACCAAACAGATCCCCTTTTTGTATAATATCTTTGATAGTTTCATTTCCGTTTTCATCGACAGCAACGATTTTAATATTTCCTTTTTTCAACAAAAAAATTCTTGGTACGTCTGACGAGGAAAAATAGATGATTTCGCCCTTTTGTGCTTTTTTAAATCCCATGATAATGCACAGTTGTTTTATTTCCCCAAAACTTAAAGTTCGAAACAATTTATGATCGCGCAAATACCAGTATTTTAAATCTTCGTACATAAAAATATTTTCGTAAATGTATTAAAAATTCGATTTGAAAAATAAAAGCCCTTTCAAATCGAAACTTGAAAGGGCTTTAAAAACATATAAATTTTATTTAAGAAACTAAAGTTCTAGAAATAACTATGCGCTGTATTTCTGAAGTCCCTTCATATATCTGAGTTATTTTTGCATCACGCATCATACGCTCCACATGATATTCTGCCACATATCCATTTCCACCGTGAATTTGCACGGCTTCAATTGTGGTGTCCATAGCGGTTTGGGAAGCGAATAATTTCGCCATTGCACCTGATTGGGAAATGTCTTTCCCTTCGTCTTTTTCGCTCGCCGCTTTAAG
>NZ_DATBVQ010000002.1:0-16393 GCF_036515215.1 Flavobacterium sp. | reverse complement strand
TTTTTTTTTTTTTTTGACGAAAATGGGGCTGCATCAATTCATCAGTGTTTTCGGGCGTTTTTTTTATTATCAGAAATTTAGTTGCATTTTTTTTGCGATGTATGTTTTTTGTTGAGGTTCTTTTTAGAGTTTCTGTAATCTCTTATGATATTTTTATGAATTATTAATAAACATTACTAACTAACCAAAATTTTAGAAAAATGAAATTTACAAAAGCACTTATTTTTTGTTTTTTCGCTACACTATTTTCAGTTTATGGACAAGCACAAGATGTCTCCATAAACGGAAAAGTAATTGACGAGAACGGATTACCCATCCCTGGGGCATCCATTTTAATTAAGGGGACTTCAAATTCTACCGCCACGGATTTTGATGGGAACTACCAGATAAAGGCCTCGTCTAGCGGCACTTTAGTGTTCAGTTATTTGGGCTACACTTCCATTCAGGAAGCCATTAACGGAAGAAAAAATATTACGGTAAAACTTAAACCGGCAACACAATCGCTTGAAGAAGTTGTAGTGGTTGGTTATGGTACTCAGAAAATCACCAAAGTTTCCGGTGCAATTTCTACCGTAAAAGCGGCTGACATTGAAAAACAAAAACCACTAAGGGTTGAAGAAGCGTTACAAGGACGCGCATCAGGGGTTTCCGTGATACAAAATGGTTCTCCAGGAAGTAAACCAACGGTTCTTATTAGAGGTATTCCTTCATTCTCAGGTACTAGTCCTACGGTGATTATCGACGGAGTTCCGCAAACTCTAGATGATTTGAGCGCTATTAATTCCGCAGACATCGAATCGTTAAACGTTTTGAAAGATGCGTCAGCTACTGCCATTTATGGAATTAAAGGGGGTAATGGAGTAATTGTCGTTACCACTAAGTCTGGAAAAAGAGATCAAAAAGTAGAAATTACTTTTAATACTTATGGAGGACAGCAAGAAGTTATAAAAAAAATTGGTGTCTTAAATGCTACAGAATATGGAGCTATCATTAACGAAAGTAGTGCCGCTTCAGGAGGTCCGGTAATTTTCCCTGATCTGTCAACACTAGGTTACGGTACTAACTGGCAAGATGAGGTGTTTAAAACAGCAGGAATTTCTTCCCATAACTTGACCGCCAGAGGTGGTGGGGAAAAGATGAGTTATTTCCTATCAGCTGGTTATTTAACGCAGGACGGTATAGTAGGCGGGGGGGACAAATCAAATTTCAATAGGATTAACCTTACGTCAAATCTAAATTTTGAATTAAGCTCGAAATTAAAATTAGTGCTTAATACAAGTTATGTTAATATTAAAAATCAAGGAATTGCTGAAAATTCCTTTAATTCCGTTTTGGGTAGTGCTTTAAATTTTGACCCTACAGTTTCTGTTTATAACACGATTCCTAATACGATAGGAACTTACGGTTTCAGTAATCTTTTGAAATCTGAAATATTTAATCCACTTACTAAATTGGCTAATACGTATAATGAAAGTAATGGAAACAAATTGTACGGAAAAATAGAGTTGCAATATGACCTTTTCAAAAACATGAAGTTAACGTCTCGTTTTGGTTATACAAAATATGATCAGGTTGGGAAAAGTTTTACTCCGCTTGTTTTTTACGGTCCTTTGAACACAGAGAACACTTTAAATGCTGATGGAACAACAGTTACTGGAAAACACAACAGTGTAAATGAGTTCAGCAATTCTAATTTCGATTTTACTCAAGAAAACTTTGCGAATTATAATTTCAACATCAACGACAGTCATAATTTTGATATTGTGGCGGGTGTTTCTTTCTCTAGATCATCTGGTTATGGATTTAATGCTTCGAGAGAAGATGTGCGCGATAATTCATGGGCTTGGGCTGACATAAGTGCTGCAACAGGTGTTAATACGGCTGGTACCTATACGGCTAGTACATTTGTAGACGGTGTATATACTCCATCCACTTTTGTACCGGGGAATACTATCGGACAAATCGGAAGCAGTTACCAGAATTTAACAAGGAAGAATGCTTCTTATTTTGGAAGAATTAACTATGACTATAACGATAAATATTTAGCTTCTTTCTCTGCCCGTCGTGATGGTTCCATTGCGTTTGGTACAAAGAATAAATTTGCCAATTTCTATGCCGGTTCTATGGGCTGGGTAGTTTCCAAAGAAGAGTTCTTTAATTCCGATTTTATTTCTCTGTTAAAAATAAGAGGAAGTTACGGAACAACCGGAAATGAAAATGTTTCCCCTCAATACGTTTCCATTTCAACGGGTGGACCTAGTTACAATCAAACCGCAAACAGTAACGGATATACTTTTGGAGGAACGTTTACTCCTGGTGCAACGGTGAACTCTTTTGCCAACGATGTTTTGCGTTGGGAAAAACAAACCCAATTCAATGTAGGTTTTGATCTATCTGTTTTGAATAATTTATCATTAACCGCCGATTATTTTGACAAAAAAGTGGATGGTCTTTTATTTATTGACGCTCCTCCTTTGATGGCAGGTACTTCAGAGCCTGTAGCTTCCAATATTGGAACAACTCAAAGCAAAGGTGTAGACATGATGTTGTCTTATAGTAATAGTTTAGCGAAGATTTTCAAATTCAATTCATCGCTTACATTCACTACTTCGACAAATTTAGTGACTGCAACTAACAATGATGGGACTGCTCTTATAAATGGAGGTTTTTATTTTAATGGACTATCTCAATATCCGACAAGGTTTGAAAAAGGTTTTTCTCCAGGCTATTTTTACGGTTTTCAAACGGCCGGATTGTTTCAGTCATTTGATGAAATTGCCGCAAGTCCTACACAGACAGGTGCCCAACCGGGAGATATTAAATATGTAGATGTGAATGGTGACGGCAAAATTACCGATCTGGATAAAACAAAAATTGGGGACCCGTTTCCAAAGTTTACAATGGGTTGGAACATAGGTGCCGAATATAAGAACTTTGACTTAAGTGTATTTACGTATGCTTCAGTTGGGAATGATGTGTACCGTGCTTACGAGCGTAATGCGCAATATTCTAACAAGTTTAGAAATATTTTGGACAGATGGACCGGTCAAGGGACAACCAACGACGCTAACAATCCAAGGGTTACCTTTTCAGACACCAACAGTAACGCAAGAGTTTCTGACAGATATGTGGAAGACGGATCATTTGTGAAAATTAAAAATGTGGTATTGGGGTATACAATACCTTCTTTATGGTATCAAGAAAAGGTGTTTAGTAAAGTAAGAATCTACGCTCAGGTGAAAAATCTTGTTACTCTTACAAAATATACAGGTTTTGATCCTGAAGTACCAGGTGGTATTTTAGATACCGGCGTTGATCGTGGTAATTACCCGCAAGCCAGAACAATATTAGCCGGTTTAGACCTTAAATTTTAACTTTTAAAATTAACACTATGAAAAATATAAAATATATCGTTGGATTGATTGTCCTTCTTTCGATCTTCACAGGATGTGAAAAATGGGTTGATTTTGATCCGCACGAAGAATATGCAGTTACTGAAGCTGATTATTTACGATCCGAGTCTGATTACCAGTCCATGGCCGTTAGTTGCTATTCTCCATTGCAATGGTTGAATCAGTTGGTGGTTTTAGGTGATATTGCATCTGATAATGCTGTAGCCGGAGGAGAAAACGCTTCGGATGTTGCAGTACTTCAACAAGTGGATGATTACACTACGACCACTAATAATGGTCTTCTTGAGGACTTATGGAAGGTATCTTATGAAGGAATTAACCGTGTTAATTACCTAACGCAATATAAGGATTTGAATATTGCAGGTGAGGCGGTAGATTTTGCCGGTAAAGAAGAGTTGTATGGGGAAATTAAGTTTTTAAGAGCATATTACTATTTCAATTTAGTGAGAATGTTTGGAGATGTTCCCTTATTTGTAGATAGAAAATTAGGTCTTTCTGATTTTGGAACCATCCAGAGGTCTCCTAAAGCAGATGTATATGCTCAAATAGAAACTGATTTGATGGACGCGATTAATGCATTGCCTTCAGGGAATCCAAAAAATGGTAGAGTTACGAAATACGCGGCTCAGGCTTTGTTAGGCAAGGTTTATTTGTATCAAGAGAAATTTACCGATGCTGCTTCAATGTTAGATAATGTAGTAAACGGTCCTTTTACTTTGGTTGATGATTTCGACAGTATCTTTTTATTATCGGGTGAGAATGGTTCCGAATCTGTTTTTGAAGTTCAGTATTCAAACGGTTTTCCATATTATAACTGGGGCGGTACTACAAGAGGTCAAGGTAATCACGCGGTTCAACAATGCGGCGTAAGGGGATTAAGCGGTACTTCTGCCATGCCTTTTGCTTCCGGATGGAGTACAAATTTGCCTGCTCAAGATTTAGCGGCTGCGTATGCTGATGGTGACCAAAGAAAAGAAGGGACCTGTTTTGATGTTGAAGCTTATAAAATAGCAAACCCTGATTTGGAAGTGAAATATGATGTAGCTCCCTACAAAAACACCGGTTTGTACAATAAAAAATACTTGCCGAGAAAGGGTCAAACCAGCGGTCAGGTTGAATTGAACTACGACAATAATCAAAGAATCATTCGTTATTCTGACGTGCTATTAATGGCCGCTGAAGCATACGTTAGATCTTCTGCACCAAATGTCGCAAAAGCGCAAGAATACTTAAACAGAGTTCGTGATAGAGCTTTTGGTGATGATTTGCACCGTGTGACCGTTTCCAAAGAAGTCATCTGGGATGAAAGAAGATTGGAGTTGGCAATGGAAGGGGATCGCTTTTTTGATTTAGTTAGAACGAATCAGGCTGCCACTAAAATAACGGGCTTTATAGTTGGTAAGAATGAAGTATTCCCTATTCCGCAAAGAGAAATAGATATTTCTGGTATTACACAAAACCCTAACTGGTAATTTAATCGGATTAATTTAAAAATTATGGAAATGAAAAAAATAAAATATTTTTTAAGTGCATTCTTACTGCTGTCCGTTTTATGGAGTTGCGCTAATGATGACTTTGGTACTATTGATTTCGTTGGTAGAGCTGTTGCGCCAACCAATGTATCCGCACTTTATGACGTAACCCAAGACAATACGGGTTTAGTAACCATTACACCCAACGGTGAAGGAGCGGTTTCTTATGATATTTATTATGGTGATGACACAGTCACAGCCATTAATGTAGTGCAGGGTCAAAGTACAACTCACGTATATGAAGAAGGAACTTACTCTGTTAAAATAGTCGCGATTGGCGTAAATGGCTTAAAAACAGAAGTGACCCAAAGTTTGGTGGTGTCGTTTAAAGCTCCAGAAAATTTAGTGGTTACCATTACAAATGATTTGGCCATATCAAAACAAGTTAACGTTACGGCAACCGCTGATTATGCAACCATGTTTGATGTGTATTTTGGAGAAGCGGGTAATGATGAGCCTGTATCTGCAAATATAGGAGAAACAGCTTCTTACACATACAAGGAAGCGGGGACTTACACGATTAGGGTTGTAGCAAAAAGTGCGGCAATACAAACAACTGAACAATCAGAGAGTTTTGCGGTGACTGCTATTCTTCAGCCAACTACGTCGGCTCCTACACAAACAAGCAGACAATCTCTAAATGTGATTTCAATTTTTAGTTCAGCATACACTAATGTTGCGGGTTCAAATTATAATCCGGATTGGGGACAATCAAGTCAGGGAAGCAGCTACGCTTTGTTTGACTTGAACGGTGATAAAATGCTTAATTATATCAAGCTCAGTTATCAAGGTATAAGCATTGGACAAACAATTGATGTTTCTAATATGGAATATCTTCATATGGATGTTTGGACTGCTGACGGAAGTAAAATTGAAACTTCGTTAATTAATGGTGTTGATGGTAATTCTACCGAAAAACCGGTGGTTTCTGATTTAACTAAAGGGGAATGGACCAGTATTGACATTCCAATTTCAGCTTACACAAGTCAGGGATTATCTGTTGATCAAATTTTCCAATTAAAATTTGTCGGAACTCCTTGGGCTGCAGGAACTGTTTTTATTGATAACCTTTATTTTTATAAAGCGGCAGCTCCTTCTTCTGGATTGGAGGGGACTTGGAAACTCGCTCCTGAAGCAGGTGCATTAAAAGTAGGCCCTAGCGCAGGAAATGGTGATTGGTGGACAAGCGATATGCAAGCTGTAACTGATAGAGCTTGTCTTTTTGATGACACTTATGTTTTCTCTTCTAATGGATCCTTTAATAACGTTTTGGGAACTGATACTTGGCTCGAAGCATGGCAAGGAACAGGCGATGCATGCGGAATACCGGTTACCCCTTATGATGGGACAGCAGTAGCTACATACTTATATGACGCTGTAGGGAATACCATTACCATTAATGGTAAAGGTGCTTATTTGGGTATTCCGAAAGCTAATAACGCTGGTGAACTGCCTAATGTTGCCGTTCCGAATTCCATTACATATAATGTAACTCTTACTGATAATGGTAATACCATGAATCTGGTTATTGAAACAGGAAGCGGAGTATTTTGGTCTTTCAAACTTGTTAAAGTTTAATAATAAAACGAAAAAAAATGAAAAATATAAAATATATTATGACTTTTCTTTTCATGGCGCTGATTTTCAGTAGCTGTGAAGAAGAGAACTTCGAATTCGGAGAAATTAAAGCTCCGACTGCCTTGGAAATTACCGCCGAAATTGTAGGCGCTACTGCTGATAATCCCTACGGAGACGGAAGCGGAACGGTAAATTTTAAAGTTACCGCAAATGATGCAATCACATATAAATTTATATATGATGCTACAGAATCAGTGTCACCGGCAGGAACCAAATCGTATGACTTCGGTATTACAGGAATAAACAAGTATACCGTAACAGCAGTTGCCATTGGAACTGCTGGGGTAAGTTCAAGTACCTCTATTGAAGTTGAAGTACTTGCATTGTACGCACCACCGGAAGATTTATTAAAAATGTTAGTGGGAAGTGGATCAAGATCTTGGAAAATAAAATCAGATGCTGCCGGACATTTTGGTGTTGGACCAGCTGACGCAACTAGTCCGGTTTGGTATGCGGCAGCTCCAGGTGACAAAGAAGGATTGGGAATGTATGATGACGTGTACACATTTAGTACAGATGGTTCATACGATCTAGTAACCAATGGTGATGTTCTTGGGAAAGAGTTTGCTTTAAATGCTGATTTTGGCAGTGTACCCGGTTTTGTTGGAGATGGCAACGGGGATATAGCAAATTATCCATTAGTTGGTTTTAGTGAAACATGGTCATTAAGCGCTCCTGGAGGACAGGAAACGCTGACCATATCCAATAAAGGTTTCATTGGGTTTTACACTGCAAGCCATACTTACCAAATCTTGTCAAGATCAGATAACGAAATGCACCTAAGAGCCTTTGACCCGGTTACTGGTGGATGGTGGTATTTCATTCTAGTAGCTTTGTAATCTAAATAATAACATAGGGGGAGGTATTATATTTCCCCCTTATATTTATTAGTCACATCTACATTAGATTTTGTTTGTTAAAGATTCTTACACTTTTTAAATTACTTGGTAGTAATAGGAATCAGAAACAGTAAACTCCTTTTTTATTTTGCAAGCATGTCAATTCTTTAAATCAGAGGGGAAAGCATTATTCCTCCTTGTTTTAATAAAATGGAAAAAAATAAATTATTTACTTTTTTTAATGTTAAAAGTTCGCTTTTCTTTATCAAAATTCGGGTCAAAAACTAATGGAGTTTTAATCAAAAATTTTTAAAGAAGATGGTACACTCATGGCATAAAATTCAATTTTAAAATAATTAAAATAATGAAATTTTCTAAAAATGTCAAAGAAAAAATTAATAAATCAGAATGACGAACTGATTGCATATTACAGTGGAATATTTAGAAGAGGTAACAAATTATGAAAAGAACAGTAAAAATAAATTTTGGTTTGGCGTGCTATTTCGCCGTTTTTTGTATGTTTTCATGCAGTAAATCGGATGATAGTATAACACCAACTAATGCTTTTATTCCAAAAATAAATATTCAAGATGCTACTCAAATTAGAGCAACTTATGGAAAAACCATTCGTTTTTTTATTTACAGCAGTAAAGCAACGACGAACGCTGTTTCGGTAAATTATTCTGTGGTGGATGGCACTGCGGTTTCTCCAAAAGATTATGCAGCAACTTCCGGTACGGTAAGTATTCTCCCGAATCAAACACAAGCATTTATTGATATTGACATTAAGTGGGACCCAACAAATTTGCGCCATGGCGCCTTGCAATTTACAGTTAACTTGTCCGATCCCGTGGGATGCGCCATTGAAACATCCTCGGCCAAAGGGTCCATAACTAATGAAGACGGTACCTATTTATCGACTGATGATGCAGGATACACTACTCCTTTAGCGTATTCGGGATATACGCTCGCATGGAGTGATGAATTTTATGGGACAAACTTAAATTCAAGTATTTGGAACCAGGAAATTGGCAATAATAATGGATGGGGGAATAATGAATTGGAATATTATACCAATAGTTTAAAAAATACATTTTTGTCAAACGGAAATTTAATTATTGAAGCTCGCAAAGAATCTGCCGGCGGATATAATTACACTTCAGGAAGAATGACGACCCAAAACAAAAAGCAGTTCAAATTTGGACGTATCGACATCAGGGCAAAACTTCCCGTTGGTAAAGGAATTTGGCCCGCATTATGGATGTTGGGCGCTAATATTTCCTCTGTGGGATGGCCTGCCTGCGGTGAAATCGACGTAATAGAATTAGTAGGGACATACCCTTCAAGGATAACAGGGACCATGCATTGGAAAGGAGTAGCGGGAGATAGGCAACTAAAGGGTGCAAATTACAATTTAAATACGGGTGATTTTTCACAGCAATTTCATGTATTTAGTATTGTTTGGACGCTAAATACCATTAAATGGTACGTTGACGACCAATTGTTTCTTACTAATACAGCTGCTGATGTAGGAGCGGCTAATTATCCGTTTAATGCAGACCATTTTTTGCTCTTTAATGTTGCAGTTGGTGGTGATTGGCCAGGTTCTCCAGATGGTACAACTGCATTTCCGCAAAGGATGTTTGTAGATTATGTAAGAGTATATAACTAATAAAATTATAATAGGTTTTTCAAAAATACAACAGAATAAAAATGAAAGTCATTCTGTCCTTTTTTTTAATATTAAAAAACAAGATTATTAACCAATTAACCATTATAAATCATGAAACAATTTTATTCTATCAAATTTTTGTTAATAGCGGTATTCATGCTTTGCTTAACAAACAATATTCAAGCCCAATGTCCAAATCTAGTTTGGTCTGATGAATTTAATGGGACCCAAGTGGACCTTACGAAATGGAGTTTCGAAACGGGTACAGGCTGTGATATATCTTTGTGCGGATGGGGAAACAACGAGTTACAATACTATAAATCCCAAAATGCAACCGTGAGTAATGGAATCTTAAGTATTACTGCCAAAAAAGAAAGAGTAAATGGTAGCACTTATACTTCTGCAAGAATGAAATCATTGTTGAAAGGAGATTGGACCTATGGCAGATTTGAGGCTAGAATAAAATTGCCCTCTGGTGATGGATTATGGCCAGCTTTCTGGATGTTGCCCTCAGACAATTTTTATGGGGGCTGGCCAGCAAGTGGTGAAATTGATATCATGGAAAACATCAGTTCAACCCCTAATACTGTGCTGGGAACCTTGCATTACGGCAGTTCAAACAGTACCCATCAATATACGGGCTCTAGTTTCACTCTTAATTCGGGAACTTTTGCTGACGCATTCCACAATTTTGCGATCGAATGGGAGCCGGGCACCATTAGATGGTTTGTTGATGATGTACTTTACCAGACCATTACATCGAGTGATATATCACCTGAAAATTGGCCATTTGACAAAAGATTCTTTTTTATCATGAATCTCGCAGTTGGGGGAAATCTTGGAGGAACAGTAGATCCAAATATATTTCCACAATCTATGCAAGTGGATTATATCCGAGTTTATGCAGGAAATACTCCTACAATGACCGGACCACGTGAGGTGCTTAATCAAGCCAATGATATCTCATATTCTATTGCTAATGCTCCAGTGGGTAGTAGTTATTCGTGGTCGGTACCAGTAGGAGCTTCGATTGTTTCCGGGCAAGGAACTAAAACGCTTAAAGTCAATTTTGGAAACACTAGCGGTAATGTTACCGCAACAGTTGTTTCAAGCTGCGGGACAACGGTCATTAATGAATATGTTTATGTCCAATTGCCTTATTTTTTCCAATATTCCTTTGCTAATCAAGATGACAATGGTTATGCCAATTTGCTAAGTAATTCCGGGACGTATAGCGTTGTTGCCAATCCTTCAGTGGGAGGGGTAAATACTTCTGCATTATCGGCTAAATACATAAGAAATTCTTTGGAACAATATGATATTATTACATATAAAACGTCCGGTATAAAAGACGCTGATAACTATATTTCAAAAACAAAGAAATTTTACATTGATGTGTATACTGCTGCGCCTATAGGAACACAATTGATAGTTCAGCTCGAAAACAGTGCAGTGGCAACCAGTTCAAATTATCCGCTAGGGAGACACAGTCGTTATATGGGCGCAACAACCGTTCAAAACCAATGGCAAAGAATTGCATTGGAAATGCTTGATGCTCCTGACCCAAGCGCGTCAAGTACCAGCGTAGATAAATTAATATTATTGTTTGCTTCCAATACTTTTACAGGAGACACTTTTTATTATGACAACTTTAGTAGTTATGATGCAAATGCTGGAATTGCACAAGGAATTGACACTCAAGCACCTATTATGCCGGAGAATTTGAGCAGCAATTCTATAGCGGTAACTTCATTTGGCTTGTCTTGGTCGGCATCAATTGATAATGTAAATGTAGTTGGTTACAGAGTTTATGTGAACGGTATTCTAAAATCGACCACTACACAACTTAACTATAGTGTTACTGGGGTGGCTAAAGGATCTACAAATACAGTTGAGGTAACTGCAATTGATGCTGCCGGAAATGAATCTCTTAAAGCAACGATCACTGTTAAGACAAATAGGAACGGTTTAAAATTTGCATCACCAACCAAATCTTCACAAGAAATTTCTCAAGGTATTATAGTGTATCCAAATCCGGTAAAGGATATGATATATTTCAAAGCCTTACCTGAAAATTCGACGATAAGAATATTTGACATGAATGGTCGATTAATCAAAGAATATGCCTTATCAGGAGATATAAGTTCAATTAACATGTCTGATGTTGAATCAGGGGCGTATACGGTAACAGCTACATCGGGCGAAACTGTGCATTCCTTTAAAATAGTAAAAAAATAACGCTGAAATAATTATAAGGTCGGTGTGTTTTTATGTAGCACTATCTATTAATGCTGATTCTTGTTGATGAAATATTAGCGTAGCTTAAAAAAAATATTTGAATGGTATCATTCGAATAATTTCATTCAGAATCAGCATTTATTTGGTGTATGTTTTCAGATGATTAGATGGCAGAGGTACATTATTTAATAGACACATTTGTTGTGACTATTTTTATTTTGTAGAATAATTCTAATGGAAATTGATTTTTAAAATTATCAGGCGAGAATAACGACTTAAACAGATATAAAAAAAAACAACTATAAATTTTAAAAACAAAAAACAGACAAATGAAGAATTCATTTTTATTTACATCATTGGCAGTAGGTGCGCTGGTATTTAGTGCTTGCAGCACCAAAATGATTAAAGAATCTGTCGCGCAATCCAAAGCAAATCTTTTGGAAACAAAAGTTGATTCGGTTTTAAATCTAATGACAATAGAAGAAAAAGTGGGACAACTCAATCAGTACAATGGATTCTGGGAAATAACGGGCCCTACTCCGAAAGATGGTCAGGCGGCAAAAAAATACGAAGACCTGAAAAAGGGGTTGGTAGGATCTATGCTCAACGTAAAAGGAGTCAAGGACGTACGTGCTTTGCAGAAAATTGCTGTTGAAGAAACGAGATTGGGTATCCCTATAATTTTTGGCTTTGATGTGATCCATGGTTATAAAACGATAAGTCCTATTCCACTGGCCGAATCGGCAAGCTGGGATATGGAAGCAATAAAAAAATCAGCCGCAATTGCGGCCGAAGAGGCCGCTGCGGTTGGAATCAATTGGACTTTTGCACCAATGGTTGATGTTGCCAGAGATGCACGCTGGGGAAGAGTGATGGAAGGAGCAGGTGAAGATCCTTTTTTAGGAAGTAAAATTGCCGTAGCGCGTGTAGAAGGTTTTCAAGGTGAAGATTTGACAGCTAGCAATACGATTCTGGCTTGCGCCAAACATTTTGCGGGTTATGCCTTCGCGGAAGCCGGTAGAGATTACAATACAGTAGATGTTAGTGAATCGACTTTACAAAATGTTATTTTCCCTCCTTTTAAGGCTGCGGCCGATGCCGGAGTGAGAACTTTCATGAATTCCTTTAATGAGTTGAATGGAATTCCTGCAACCGGTAATGCATATTTACAAAGACAAATACTGAAGGGAGACTGGAAATTTGACGGTTTCGTCGTTTCTGATTGGGGTTCTATCAACGAAATGATCTCGCACGGTTATGCGAAAGACAGCAAACAAGCTGCCGAAATTGCCATTAATGCGGGATCTGATATGGATATGGAATCCAGTGCTTATGTGGAACATTTGGTTGCATTAGTTAGAGAGGGCAAGGTGAAGGAAAGCACCATTAATGATGCTGCCAGAAGAATTCTGAAAGTTAAATTTGAATTGGGATTGTTTGATGATCCTTACAAATATTGTGACGAAAATCGCGAAAAAGAAACAATCGGAAAGCCCGAATTTCAAGAAGGCGTTTTGGATATGGCAAAAAAATCGATCGTATTGTTGAAAAATGACAAAGCATTGCTTCCGCTTAAAAAATCAGGGCAAAAGATCGCAATTATTGGTGCTTTGGCAAACGACAAAACAAGTCCTTTAGGAAGTTGGAGAATTGCGGCCGATGATAATTCTGCTGTTTCAGTTCTTGAAGGAATGCAAAAATACCAAGGGAACCAGATTACGTATGCAAAAGGAGCCGATGTATCGGTAGGAAGAACAGAATTCGTTTGGGAAACTAAAATAAACATGACCGACAAAAGCGGATTTGCCGAGGCCATTACTGTTGCGAAGAATGCGGATGTTGTAGTGATGGTTTTGGGAGAACATGGTTTGCAATCCGGAGAGGGGAGAAGCAGAGCTGATATTGATCTGCCTGGCGTGCAGCAGGAATTATTGGAAGAAATATTTAAAGTAAACCCTAATGTTGTTTTGGTTTTGAATAACGGTCGTCCATTAGCGATTCCGTGGGCTGCCGAAAACATTCCTGCAATTGTGGAAGCTTGGCAACTGGGAACGCAAAGCGGGAATGCCATTGCTCAGGTGTTGTATGGGGATTATAATCCGAGCGGTAAATTACCGATGACTTTTCCTAGAAATGTAGGACAGCTGCCAATTTATTATAATTACAAAAATACGGGGCGACCAATTATGAATGAGCCTGAAAGCGTATTCTGGTCGCATTACATTGATGAGAAAACGACGCCATTATATCCATTTGGGTACGGTTTGAGCTACTCAAAATTTGAATATTCAGACTTGAGTCTTAGTAAAGGCTCTTTTGTTAAAAACGGAAAAATAGAAGTGAGTGTAAATGTTAAAAACACCAGCGGAGTACCTGGGAAAGAAGTGGTGCAATTGTATATCAGAGATCTTATAGGCAGCATAACCAGACCGGTTAAGGAACTTAAGGGCTTTGAAATGATTGAATTGCAGCCCAACGAAACAAAAAAAGTCACTTTCACCGTGGATGAGAAAACCATTGAATTTTTCACGGCAAATAAAAAATGGGAAGCGGAGCCGGGCGATTTTAATGTTTTTGTAGGCGGAAGCTCCACAACAACCTTAGAAGCCAATTTTCAATACAATTAAGATATTTACAATGAAGAAACTTTTATTTCTGCTGCTTGTAGCCCACTTATGTGTGGCGCAAACCAAAAAGAAACTGGTTTGGGAGGAAAATTTTAATAACCCTAAGTTAGATGAATCGGTTTGGAATTTTGAGTTGGGAAATGGATGTCCTAATTTATGTGGTTGGGGAAATAATGAAAAACAAGTTTACACCAATGACAACCATGAAATTGTAGACGGAAAATTAGTCATTCACGCCAAGAAAGAAGGGGAGTCATACACTTCGACACGAATAACGACAAAGGGCAAAAAGGCGTTCCAATATGGTAGGATAGAAGCCAGGGCGAAACTTCCCATCGGGCATGGTCTTTGGCCAGCTTTTTGGATGTTGGGTCAAAATATAAGTGAAGTCGGATGGCCAAAATCTGGCGAGATTGATATTTTGGAATATATAGGGAAGGAACCCCATATGGTTTTTACCTCTTTGCACACGCAAGACAGCCATGGGAACACCATTAACACAAAGAAAACCAAAATCGAAAGCATAGAAAATGGCTTTCATCTTTACGCTATGGACTGGACAAAGGACAAAATCGATTTTTTTGTTGATGACGTTCTTGTCTACAGCTTTGATCCCATCATTAAAAATGAAAACACATGGCCATATGACCAGCCCTTTTTTTTCATTGTCAATCTGGCTATTGGTGGTGATTTTGGCGGACCCGCAGTTGACGATTCCGTACTGCCCCAAAAATTTGTCGTAGATTATATAAAAGTTTATCAGTAGAGTTTAATTTGTTTTTATATTTCGAGGGAGGGAAGCTGTTGTTCAACCAATAGTCTTCTCTTTCTTTTTTTGTCATTTGGCACATCGGTTTATGATGGGACGAAGTGATTAAGAATTGCAGATTTTAGAAATTAACATTTTTCGACTGGATAGTAAAATTTTCGGGCAACGGAATTTAAAGTGCGTAAAAAAAACAAAACGTAACCAACTGAATTAGAGTACTATGTGGGCGATTTTTCCGACATTATTGCGGCATTGAGGATTTTGAAGCGGAGATTTTTTATTTTATTTAGCAAGAAATTGACGCTATTATGGTAGATGATGACATGGCAACGAAACTGCGGATGGATGCATAAATAAATCCAATTTGGAGATAAAATTAGCTGCTAATGAGTCGTTTTTTTTGTTTTAAAACGCTAAATATCAACATTTTGACATTTTTATTTCAGTTTGTTTCCTATACCGTAAAGGCCGCGGAAATCAATGTTTACAGGCGCTTTGGAGGCCTGTAAGGCGAATTCGTATTGTAAAGGAGGGCTATGATTTTAACATTTTGAAACTTTGCATGTTAATTTTTCTTAATTTTATTTGTACCTTAGAGTAAATATTTGTTAAATTTGAGAACTGAATTAACTCAAAAACCTAATTAGCCTATAACATAAAACTACTTTTTTAGAAAATTATTACAATTTTTAACCCAATCTAAAAGGTAAGACTATGGCTGATATACAAACTCCAGATGCTTTATTGGTACAAAATTATGTAGCAGGAAATGAAAACGCCTTAGCTACATTAATCAAAAGGCATGAATCCCGAATTTACGGTTTTATATACTCTAAAATTTCTGATAGAGATATTTCAAATGACATTTTCCAAGATACTTTTATAAAAGTAATCAAAACTTTAAAGTCAAATTCCTATAATGAGGAGGGTAAATTTCTGCCATGGGTAATGAGGATTTCTCACAACCTGATAATCGACCATTACAGAAAAAACAAAAAAATGCCCATGTTTAGGGAAACCGAGGAATTTTCTATTTTTTCAATTATGTCCGATGATACTCCCACCATAGAAAATCGATTGATTTCAGCCCAAGTCGAAGAGGACATAAAAAGATTGATTGAGGAATTGCCGCTCGACCAAAAAGAAGTTTTGGTTATGCGAATGTACCAAGACATGAGTTTCAAAGAAATATCGGAAATCACGGGGGTTAGTATCAATACATCCTTAGGTCGAATGCGTTACGCCTTGATGAATTTGAGAAAAGTTATTGACAAGCATCAAATTGTTTTGACGAATTAACAATATCTCAATATTTTGCGCGTTGTAGTATAATAACAAAAAATATACAACATGGCAAAAATTTACTCTAAAGACTCATTGGTAACTAAGGCAATGAAACCAAGAAAAGAAATCGTTTCTTTTTTATTAAATTATTCAAAAGCATTGAGCATATTAAAAGTTAATAATAAGACTTTCGAAATTATTTCGAATTAGATTTCTTTCAAATCAAATAGTACAAGGTGTTGTTAAGGTGACTTGTGCTGGTAAACTTCACTAATTTGAATTCAAATTAGTGAAGTTTATTTTTTGTGGTAATCCGCCAAAACTGATTTTCTTCCTATAGTACTGGTGATAATATCTTTTTCTAAATCCCAACCTCGAGCA
>NZ_DATBVQ010000001.1:0-22615 GCF_036515215.1 Flavobacterium sp. | reverse complement strand
GTAAAAGGATTTCCTGGATTCAATTTAATTGCATTTATTTGCAAAAGCAATTCGGCTGTTTTTTCGGCTGTATCTTTATTAAAAATCATAATACAAATGTATAAAGTTTTTGTTAACGACAAACCACTTTTTTTGACAAATAAAATATCAAAAGAGACAGATTTTCAATTATTTCTTCTGGAAAGTATTGATATAAAGCAACTTATAGTCAAAATATTTCAAAATAAAATTCAAAAGGCCTATTTGTATCACCCTGATGAAAAGGAGATTATGAAGACGTTGAAAACCAAAATTCCGGTCAATAAGGCAGGAGGGGGCTTGGTGTACAATAAAAAAGGGGAGGTTTTATTCATTTTTAGAAATGGAAAATGGGATTTGCCTAAGGGCGGAACCGAAAAAGGGGAGGATATAGAAGGTACCGCAATGCGCGAAGTAGAGGAAGAAACTGGTGTAAACCAATTGCGGATCACTAACAAACTGCAAAAGACCTACCATGTTTTTAAACGCAATGGTGTTTTCAAACTGAAAATAACACATTGGTTCGAAATGCACTCTGATTTCGAAGGAATACCGGAAGGTCAATTGGAGGAGGGAATCGAAAAAGTGGCTTGGTTTAGTCCTGACCAGATACCGGAGGCCTTAAATAATTCTTATGAGAACATTAAATTACTGTTTGAGGAAGAAAAAAGTATTCATCCCGATAAAAAGTAATCTTGAAGTGTAGACATTAACAAAAAAATGGCTAATAACCGTAACGGATATTAGCCCTTTTTTTGTTAATGTTCAGTAATCAGGCCAGAGATTATCGCTTATTTAAGCAAAACTGTGCTGGATTATGATTCAATAGAACATTAATTATTTACCTCATTAATCGGTAAATAGGATATTGCAAATGTGCCTTTTCATAATAAAGCGAATTTTTGTAAATCCAGTCCAGTTGGGCTTCGGGATTCTTGGCGAAAACCGAATCGGCTGTTTTTTTCTGTTCCAAGGCAGTTTTAAGTTTTGGGTCGTCTTTTAACAATTGAGCAGCCGTGTCCTCAAAAACGTATTCAGAATAGCCTTCTTTTTGCTGAAGCATGGTGTCGAAATAATTCCAATTGAAAAACGAATCCACGCCTTGCGGCTCGAGGGTTTCCAGTAAATATTTCACGCCTTTTTGAGTTGTGGGAAACACATAATCCCCTTCTGCGAAAGCCACTGTCTGCTTGTTTACACTTACTTTTGTGTCCTTGTGTATATAATGCCCCTCGTATGCTGAACTGGCTGTTTTGTAATCCTGTATCTTGTAGCTTTCCACTTCTATCAGCGTATCTTTTTTGAGCCGCGAGTAGACTATGTCGTTGCTCTTTAGCAAATCGATAACGTCCCAAAATGCCTTTGGAACGATGTACGCGTCTGGGATTATGATTTCCTTTACTGATTTGTACTGTTTCAGGTAGGGAATTTCTTTTTTGAAGGGTTTTTCCCTGTCATAATACAACCTGTTACCTGTTGTCGCTTCACTTTTTTTATGCCCCGCCTCAAATCCCAGAAACGAAAAAGGAGTCACTTTTGTGGTGTCTATTTCCCATTTTATGGTGTAGGGTTTTCCGGGTGTGTATTGCGATTCGTTTTGTAATCGAAGGTCTTTTATTTTTCGAAAATGCGCGTCCGTGTAATACATTGTTGCTAGCATATATTCATAAGTGGCTTTCACACGATCGGCATATTTTTTTAGCATATGCGTTTCCACGACAAAGCCAATGGTGTTAAATAGCGAAGTGTAGCCCGTTGAATATCTCGGGCTGTCAAAAAACTGCGCAAAACCGTTGTCAGGAGTTTCGCTAAAAGCGTTCACATAGGGCGTGCTTTCAAGACCTTTTTGTTTTAAAGAGCTAACGATTGCAGGCATCATTTCGGCATCCAAATAATTTCCCAATGCAGTTCCCAGTTGGTTTTGCTGGGTCATGATATAGGTTATTTTATACTGGTAATCGGCGCCATTACTAACATGATTATCAATAAAAACATCCGGGTTCAGCAGATGAAAAATTTCATAGAAACTTTTGGTGTTTCTGGTGTCCGACTTGATGAAATCACGATTCAGATCATAATTCCTTGCGTTCCCCCTGAAGCCGTAGCTTTCAGGACCGTCCTGGTTGGCCCTAGTTGTCGAATTTCGATTTAAGGCACCACCGATGTTATATACTGGAATCGTCGCTATAATGGTGTTTTTTGGCACTTTAATTTTGGCTAAGACCAAATCGTGAAATAGCTGCATGGTGGCATCTATTCCGTCCGGCTCGCCAGGGTGGATGCCGTTATTGATTAATAAAATGGCTTTGTTTTTATGTTTTACGTCAAAATTTTTGTCTGGATCGAACAATACCAGATGGAGTCGTTGTCCGCTATCCGTCAAACCCATTTCCTGTATTTTTATCGAAGGGAAATCTTTGGACAAAAGCGAATAGTAGGCGATGGTTTCCTTATATGTTGCTGATTGGTTGCCGTTTCCTTTTTCGAAAAAAGTTTTGTATTTGGTGTCTTTTTGCGCAGAAACGGCCATTGAAAACAGCAGCAGGGCAAAAGTAAATAATCTCATATCTAATTTATTTATTGGCTAAGCCAAATGTAATATTTTTTTTATGGCAATTTCAAATGGATTCTGATAGACGATACCTCTAAAAGTGAAAACTGAGGTCGAATACTAAAAACTGACCAATTAGTATTTTTTTTGAGTACTTTTGCAAAATGAATAAGAAACACCATTCCAATAATATACTTTTGAATTTAGGCATCGAAAGCCTGAACGAAATGCAGGAAGTTGCACAGGACGCCATCCTAAACGATAACAATGTTCTACTGCTTTCCCCTACGGGCTCGGGTAAAACATTGGCCTTCTTGTTGCCTATTTTAGAAATGTTGCAGCCTGAAATTCAATCGGTTCAATGCTTGATTCTCGTTCCTTCGAGAGAATTGGGATTGCAAATTGACCAGGTTTGGAAAAAAATGGGAACCGATTACAAAGTAAACGTTTGCTACGGCGGGCACTCGATTGATACCGAAATAAAGAATTTAAGCAATCCGCCAGCCGTTTTAATAGGTACTCCAGGGCGTATCGCAGATCATATAGACAGAGGGACTTTCAGGACCGATAAAATCCAAACATTGATTTTGGATGAATTTGACAAATCACTGCAATTGGGATTCCATGAGCAGATGTCATTCATCATTGGGAAATTGACGAAACTGAACAAAAGAGTGTTGGTTTCGGCCACCTCCGATATTGAGATTCCAAAATACACCAGAGTGGTGAATCCAACCATTTTGGACTTTATTCCCGAGAACGTGGAGGAAACAAACCTTTCGATGAGAATGGTTGTTTCTAAAGAGAAGGATAAAATAGGAAGCCTGTTCAATCTGATTTGTTCATTAAAATCGGAGTCGGCTATCGTATTTTGTAATCATCGGGATGCGGCAGAACGCATCAGTGATACCTTGAACGATAAAGGGATTTACTCGACCTACTATCATGGCGGCATGGATCAGGATGAGCGCGAGCGTGCTTTAATCCAGTTTCGTAACGGAAGTGTAAGTTATCTAATCACTACCGATTTGGCAGCACGTGGACTGGATATCCCGGAAATGAACCATGTTGTGCATTATCACCTGCCGTCCAAAGAGGATGAGTTTACGCATAGAAACGGTAGAACAGCTCGTATGTTAGCCTCAGGAACGGCTTATATCGTTGCTCATGAAAGCGAGAAAAAAGCGGATTATATCGATTACGGCATGGAAGTATTCGCGACAGATAGTTCCGTTACCTTACCAAAACCTCCGCAGTTTCAGACGATTTATATCAGCGGTGGAAAGAAAAACAAATTGAACAAAATAGATATCGTAGGTTTCTTTTCCCAAAAAGGAAAATTGGAAAAAGGCGATTTGGGATTGATCGAAGTGAAGGACTTTATCTCTTTTGCTGCCGTGAAGTTCAATAAAGTGAAAGACTTGTTGCATAACATCAAGGACGAAAAAATGAAAGGCAAGAAGTTTAAAATTGAAGTTGCCCGCAAAGTGATCAAGAAAGAGGAAGAGTAGTTATCAGTGTTAAGTGATCAGAAAAAAAAGTGATCAGTGACTAGCTCAAAATATAAAATCGTTAACAGTAAAGTAGATTTACCGTTAACGATTTTTTTTTATTTTTTAATGACAATCCAGTCTGAACACTAAAATTCGGAAAACTGAATACTCTTTTCAAACTGATCACTACTGTACTGAATATTATAATTTCTTCACGTACTGCGTGATGATTACGATGGTCTGTCCGTCCACTTTTCCTTCAATATATTCGGCATTTTCATGGTCCAGTCTTATGTTACGTACGGATGTCCCTTGTTTAGCCACCATGCTTGATCCTTTTACTTTCAGGTCTTTAATCAACACTACAGAATCTCCCACCTCCAGGATTACACCATTCACATCTCTGTGTATGACTTTGTTCTCATCTTCTTCGCCTTCTCCCGTTGCTTGAGCCCAGGCTAGTGTGTCTTCGTCAAAATACATTTGATCAATCAATTCTTGTGGCCAACCCGCAGAACGAAGGCGACTCAACATTCTCCATGCTACTACTTGTACGGCGGTATGCTCGCTCCACATGCTGTCGTTTAGACATCTCCAATGGTTTAGATCTTCATTGCCTGGATTCTCGATTTGGTCAATACAAGTGCTGCATGCCATTATCGCTTCGTCAATTCCACCCTTTTTTGTAGGCAAAACTTCGTATACTTTCAGGTTTTCTGTTGCGGCGCACAATTCACATTTCGATCCACTGCGTTTGTTTAATTCTCTTTCTAGACTCATTTTAAATTTATTTTGATTTTGCGAATTTACGGCTATTAGCCGCTCTCCGCAAGTTTAATTATAAGTGTTCAGTATTCGGTTTGCAGTAATTATTCTATTCTTTAGACGACCGAACAAAACTGGTATCTGCTTACTTCTTGATTCTTACTGCTTTGGGAACCAGCATTTGGTATTCCCCGCCGTTGCGGATGACGTCCCTCACGATGCTGGAACTGATGTATGATGTTCTTGCGGCGGTTAACAGGAATACGGTTTCGATTTTGGATAAATGTCTGTTGGTGTGTGCGATCGCTTTTTCGAACTCAAAATCGGCTGGATTACGTAATCCACGCAGGATGAAGTCCGCTTTTATTTTATGGCACAAATCAATCGTCAGGCCTTCATAAGTAATCACTGAGACTTTGGGTTCGTCTTTGAAGGTTTCTTCGACGAATCGCTTTCTTTCTTCGAGGGAAAACATATATTTTTTTTCGGCGTTGACTCCTATGGCAATCACAATTTCGTCGAAAAGGGAAACCCCTCTTTTGATGATATCCTCATGGCCTAAGGTTATGGGATCAAAAGATCCTGGAAATATGGCTTTTCTCATTGTTAGTTTTTATTTATTTCATTCTCAATTCTCCTATCAGGTACAATCCATAATAAAGCAACAGCTAAATATAGGATTCCTGAAATCCAAGTGGAAACAAATGCCATTGGAATACCCAGAGAATAGCAAATTAACGATATTTTTCCTTTCTTATCGCCTTTCACGGCATGTTTCAAAAGCGATTCCTGTCCATGCAAATGAATTAATTTGTTTTGCAAAAGAGTATAAGCAATCGCAGACATCAATAATATAAACCCATAAATACTCATCGGGACAGATGCAAAGCGTTCTTCCCCAATCCAGCTTGTGGCGAAAGGAATTAAGGAAAGCCAAAATAACAGGTGCGTGTTTAACCACAATACCGTTCCGTTGATGGTTTTAACGGTTTGAAACATATGGTGATGGTTATTCCAATAAATCCCAAGATAGGCAAAACTTAGTATGTAGCTTAAGAACACAGGAAGCAATGGCATCAACGCATTGAAACTATTCTCATGAGGTGCTTTTATTTCGATTATCATTATGGTAATAATAATTGCCATAACACCATCACTAAATGCCTCAACTCGACTTTTATTCATTTTGCTTTTGGTTTAAAAGATTATGGCATTCCATTTTTTGCCGCAACCGGAACGAACACAGTATTAAGCCATAGATTTTACCAGTCCCAAAGCCAATTCGATGGAATTACTGAACAATTCTTCGAGCGAAATTCCTGCCGCTATGGCTTGTTGCGGAATCAAACTCTCCGGTGTCAATCCGGGAATGGTGTTCATTTCCAGCATATAAGGTTCGTCGTTTACGATGATGAATTCCGTCCTCGAAAAGCCCTTCATTTTCAGCAATTCGTAGGCGCGTTTTGCGATGTCGCCCACTTTTTGAGCCATCTCTTCGGAGATTCTGGCTGGGGTGATTTCTTGCGACTTGCCCAGGTATTTGGCTTCGTAATCGAAAAAATCATTGTCTGAGACGATCTCGGTAATTGGCAAAACGGTTATTGTTCCTTTGTAATTGATTACACCCACGGTCACCTCGGTCCCGTCAAGGAAACTTTCGATGATGATTTCGTTATCTTCCTTGTAAGCCACTTCAATGGCTATGGGCAATTCGGCGACAGTTTTTACTTTAGAAATCCCAAAACTTGATCCCGCTTTATTGGGCTTCACAAAACAAGGCAATCCCACTTTTTTTACGATTTCGTCCGGATAGATTTCATCGCCTTTGTTTAAGTAGTAGGAAACGGCGCTCTTGATGCCGTACGGTTTTAGCACCGAAAGGAAATCCCTTTTGTTGAAGGTCAATGCTGCCTGGTAATAATCGCAGGAAGTTTGCGGAATTTCCAGCAACTCAAAGTAAGCTTGCATGAGTCCGTCCTCGCCCGGAGTTCCGTGAATGGCGTTGAAAACACAGTCGAAATTGATTTTATTTCCGTTTACTGTTGTCGAAAAGTCATTTTTATCGATGGGAAATTCGGTTTCGGCATCGTCTACGTAAACCCATTTTTCCTTAAATATATGGATGCGAAAGCCGTTGTATTTTGTTTTATCAAGAAACTGATAAACGACGTTTCCGCTGATGAGTGAGATTTTATATTCGCTGGAATAGCCTCCCATTATAATAGCAATGTTCTTCATTTTTAAGTTTTTAGGTCTGGGGTTTGGATTAGTGCCGCTGCCGATTTTGTGAAAACGATTTGTTTTTTAGCCCCGATAGCAGCGGCATCCCACGCTTTTTTGCGTGGATACAGCGGATAGCGGGAATTGGCTCCCACAATTCGTCAGAAAAGCACCAAATACCATTAAACAAAATTATCATTTTTTTTGAAACGAAATAGCTATATCTTTGTCGAATTATAAAATTAAATTTATGAGTTTACCTAAGTATCTTATCAGCCGTGTGTTTCTTATACAAGTGTTTCTAGCCGTTTTGATTATTGCAGTTTTGGGATACCTCTTTATGCATTGGTTGACATTTACCACCGATCACGGAAATGAGATCACAGTCCCTAATTTGAGCAAATTGACCGAGGAGCAAGTAGAGGAAAAACTAGACGATTTAGATCTTAGTTATGTCCTACTGGACAGTGTGGAACACAAAAGCGATTATCCTAAATATAGCGTAGTGCAGCAAGATCCTTTGCCGGGCGAGAAGGTAAAAGTGGGAAGAAAAGTTTACATAAAAATAAACAGTTCCGGATTTTCATCGGTTAAAATACCCGAATTGGTGGGTAAAACCTATCGCGAAGCCGCACCTACTTTGAGGGCTTTAGGACTTGAAGAAGGGACGATTACCTATGTGCCGAATCTAGGGAAAGACATGGTGCTGGAAATGCGTTATAAGGGCAGAAATATGAAAGCGGGAGATAAAGTCTTGAAGGCATCCAAAATTGACTTGGTACTTGGAGATGGGAAGATGAGTTATGAAGAAGAAATAAGAACGGATAGCATAGCTACTCCAACAGAAGAAATGCCAAATGAACAATAATGTAGAGTCGTTAGACTTGGAAGAAGAATTGTACGAACATTTTAAATTTGAAGTTCCCAAAGGGCAAGCTTCCTTGCGAATCGACAAATATTTGATGGGTCTGATTCAAAATGCGACCCGTAACAAAATACAGACAGCAGCCACCGAGGGGAATATTTTTGTCAACGATTTGACCGTGAAGTCCAATTATAAGGTGAAACCTTTGGACATCGTTCGTGTGATGTTGACGCATCCGCCGTATGAAAATCATATTATACCGGAGAATATTCCGTTGGACATTGTTTACGAAGACGATACTTTGTTGTTGATCAATAAACAACCCGGAATGGTGGTGCATCCCGGTCACGGGAATTACACGGGGACTTTAGTGCATGCCTTGGCGTATCATTTTGATAATTTGCCAATGAATAGCAGCGAGCGTCCCGGACTGGTGCACAGAATTGATAAGGACACTTCGGGATTACTGGTTATTGCCAAAACTGAAGCGGCGATGACGCATCTAGCCAAACAATTTGAAGCAAAAACCTCCGAAAGGGAATATGTTGCTTTGGTTTGGGGAAATGTAACCGAAGAAAAAGGGACGATAGAAGGCAACTTGGCGCGTCACTTGAAAGACCGCATGCAAATGGCTGTTTTTGCCGATCCTGAGATTGGAAAGCCTGCTGTGACACATTATAAGGTGCTGGAACGTTTCGGCTACGTGACTTTGATTTCGTGCCAGCTTGAAACGGGAAGAACACACCAAATTAGAGCACATTTGAAACATTTAGGGCATCCTTTATTCAATGACGAGCGTTATGGCGGCCATTTGATCCTGAAAGGGACTACGTTTACCAAATACAAGCAGTTTATAGACAACTGTTTCAAGATATTACCAAGACAGGCATTGCACGCCAAGACTTTGGGCTTTGTGCATCCTACGACGGGCGAGATGATGCGTTTTGACACTGAATTGCCTCAAGATTTTCAAGATTGCATCGAGAAATGGAGAGGATACTCTAAATCGCATTTGACCGAAGAGGAGGAGGAGGCATAGTTTTTAGGGCTTCAAAGTTTCAGAGTGTTAAAGTTTTGGTATTTAATATTCTATCACGAAATGATTATATGAAAAATCCCTTTTGATTAATTCAAAAGGGATTTTTGGTTTTAATAAGGCTTTTCATCATAAGATATCAGCAAGGCTGAGTGTGACTCTTTTGTGGTTGTAGTGATCATATATCAGGTAAATAGCGACGACTTGAAACACAATTGATAGCACAGAACCCTCAAAACCAAAACCGCCCCCATTCCAGATTGTGGGATTGCTGTAGTTGATGTTTATTAAGGAGTAATGGTCGTTGCCACTGACATTAAAACCAAGTATAGTTCCTTGAAAAAAATTCCAACTAAAATGCAAAGCGATGGCGAACCATAATCTTTTTGTAAATATGTAGCAGATGCCCAAAAGGACTCCTGCAATGAAAAGATCAAAGAGATTTAAGATTGATATAAAATCATTGGATATATGCAATAGGCTAAAGAGCACTGAGGAAATAGCCAAAGCCACATACTTATTATACGACTTCATGAGATTACTTAACATATATCCTCGACATAGTGTTTCTTCGGAAATCGCAACGCAAATGAAAAGTCCGGCATTTAACAAAAGTTCAGTAAAACTAAAGTCAAAAGACTGAATGCTTATTTCATTAGTAAAAAGCAAAGTTAAAAACCCCATTAACATAATTAGGAACCCGAGCAATAAACCTAGGATTAGGTCTTTTTTGACGGATAGGTTTTGAAGACCTAGGTGGATAAAAGATTTCAGGTCAAATTGTTTTTTTTGCAAAAGTAATATCGTTACAGTAGTCCCTATTACTGTAGCTAATGCCGAGAAAAAGGATTGTAATGAGGTTGGTGGAAAATTCTTATTATGCAGATAATCATAACCTGAGAAATAGGCTGCCAATATCTGAAATAGCCCTACAATAAAAATATAAGGCAGAATTACTATTATGGCATCATATAAACCCCGATGCTTGTCATTAGAAGGAATTTTCATTTATTTGACTTGTTTCAGGTCCACCTTTTTGTGGTCTACAAACAAACGGCAGCTTACTTTGAATAGCCCTGAAATGTTAGTTTTAACATGGAGTTTAGCTCCGTTCTTGTCCGTCAAAACTCCAGATAGTTTACTTGGAGTAAAAAAGTTTAACTGCTCGTCCTGTAGTATGTTGTTTATAAATAGTTTTTCGCCGTTGAGCCAGTCGTTGGTGATCGTTATTAGGTTGTCTTCGTAGTTGGCAATCCATTCGCTTTTCATGTTAGTTTTTTTTTGGTTAATAGTGAAAAAGGCAGCAACAAAGATGAAACTTTTAAAGCTGTTTTCCTATGGCAAAAAGACGACATAAAAACGTGAATGGCAATACCCACTTTTGGTGATATTTTAAAAGTAAAGGAGAGTTTACAAAAATGGTTGGTAAATCTTGAGACAGCTGATTCTACAATGTTAGAAAAACGGATTGAAATTCTTTTGTTCTTCCACGGCGCGTATCTCAGGTGGACAGTGATTGTTTGGAGGTTATATTCCTATTTTTTTGAATTACTCTATTTGTCTGCGATGTCTCAAAATATGCACAATGGCGTGTTCCATCAACTGTTCGATATCATATAATTGCCCCCAAGATGTAATCATTTTTTTTGAATTGTCATATACCTCGAGTTCCTGATCGTAAATTGATCCAAAAGTGTTTTTGGTGTATTCAATAACTGCATCCAAATCGTCTTTGTATCCGGTAACACTATTGTGAAACCTCTTCTCCAGTTGTTTAACATCAATGCATTTTTGGTTCCGGATATAAATACAATAAGAGTATCCCGAACTAACCACATGGCTTAAAATCGTTTGAATGGATAGACAGTTCGTATTGGTGGTCGTTTGGTCTCGAATCGCAATTAAATCATCTGAAGTGATGTCCGCAATTGTCGCTTGCAATTCATGAATTGCCTTTTCATATTCGGCCAGTAGCGCAAGGACGGCATTTCTTTTTTGTTGCATGATGTTATTCCGTTTTTAAATTTTTGGTTGATATAATTTTCAATATTGTTACAAAGTAAAATGATACCGTTACTGCCCCACGACAATGGTCCTGAATGTGAGGTTCACTCTGGGTTTTGTAATGAGTTTGGTGGGAGGTAGGCGGTGCAGCCAATGGCTTTGGGTTTGGTCTTTCATGACCAGCAGGCTGCCGTTTTGCAGAATTCTGGAAACCGTTTCCTTGGTTTCCTTGTGCTTGAAGGCAAATTTGCGCTCGGCCCCAAAACTCATCGAGGCGATGGCTCCGTTTTTCTTGAGGTCCTTTTCGGCATCGCTGTGCCAGGCCATGCCTTCGTTGCCACTGTGGTACAAATTAAGCAGGCAGGAATTGTAGGTTTCGCCCGTTTTGGCTTCGCCCAACGCTTTAAGCTCGAGCAATTCCTTTGTCCAGGGCAAGGCCTGTTTGGTGGTGTTGGAATAGGTATAGTTGAAGTTGGTGTCGCCGTACCAAGCCACTTTTCGTTTGGTGATGATGAGTTTGCCAAAAATGATGGCTTGGTCATTTTGCCAAGCTATGTTTTCCAACAATTCATCTAAATATTCATTCGCTTTGGTTTGCGTCATCAGCGTACCATAATAGTTCACCGTTCCGTCTTTGGGAAGCAAATTTATGTTTTCTTCGGGTTCTGTGCTGAATAAATCCATTGTCGGTATTCGGTTTTCATACAATGGCCACAAGGTCGGAAATTGTTTTGAATCGCCTCGACTTCAGAGGAAAAAAACACACGATTTTCCTTTTTTAGTCGTTTGCCCGATTTGCAGTGCAGACTTCCATATATTTTAAGTCTGCTGTTGCCGCCCAGCGTAATTTCTTTCCGCTTGATTTTGGATTTGAGCTCGCTATCGGTTAACTGGTTATGAGGGAGCATCATCGTTAAATTATGGTTGTGAATTGCTTTTTCAAGCCATCAAAAAACGGAATGAAGTGACAAAGATACTTTCCATTCTACAATACTGACCTTTTTTCGGCTATTTCTTCCAGAAAATGCATCGTACTATTTTTTGGTGCTAGCGCAATGACGGGTCTTTGCGCGATTTTGGACGTAGTAGGATTCGGAAAGTCAAAAGAATAGCTGTTTCCGCTGAGGAACAGGATGCCATGGATTAGAGATACAGGAAGAAAATCCAGTTTTTCCAGGAAATAATCGCAGGTTTTGTTGCAATAATTGGTAATCAGAAAAGGGAAAGACCTCGGGACAAAATAAAGCTCCTGTACTCTTGTTGGTTCTGACGTAATTTTTTTGTTGAATTTGAAATAGTGGACTTCTTTTTTTTCGTTTTTAAGAGCAGTAAGTTCGGAGACAGACAAGGGTAAGCGCGAATCCGAACGGTAGAAATAGATGTTTTTTGCCACATCAATAATGACCCACTTTTGTAATTCCTTGCAATAGATTTCATTAAAGGAATGCCCCCCTAAAGTGTTTGGGTTATCGTTTAAAACCTTTAATCCCCATTCCTTCACTTTCAAATCGTTAATGACGCAAAAATTGTTGTAAACTTGGGAAAAATCACTGCAAACGCCGCCTTCGCCATTTAGCATTTTTATGATCGCAGTTGCTGAGGATTTTCCCAGTCCCGGTCCCCCTTTAATATTATTCCTAAGCCATTTTGCGATTTTCTTTGCTTTTTTGAGGTCGGTCAAATCTTCGTTGCCTTCAGTGAATATCCATGGGTTCAACTCGTAATAAATGGAGGGAATGTCGTTTTTTGGGTTGTCGGAATTATAGCAAAGATCTTCGGTACAAGCAAAGGATGACTTCTTGGAAACCAATCTAAATCGTATCCTATATAATAAAGAATGTCTCCTCAAATACCATTTTAAAGATTTGCACATAACTAATAGTTTTAAGGATTGCCGCTTATCAAACTTAACGAAAACTAAGAAATAATCAGAGCAAAAACCAATGTAAACGTTGAAAGTCAGATATATACGGTAAACTGCATGTGTCTGTGCAAAAAATAAGACAAACCATTTTTTAATGATGAAAAATCGCATAAAAAAAAGCCACAATGCTCAAGATGAGGATTGTGACTTTTTTAGTTTGTTTAAGTTCTTTTAGTTGCGAAATAGAAGCACTAAATTTACCAGATTCGCTTCGTTTTAGTTTTCGCTGTAAATTTCAATCTGTTTTTTTGCCAACCGCTGTTTCATCCATGCCGCCAGTTTTTCTTTCGACGATTCCTCTAACCCCGCCTTGCTCTTGTAGATCAAGACCGGCAATGTCTTAGTGCTGTCTGTGTTTTCATTAAAAGTATGATTCGAAATTGAAATGTTTTCAATCTCCGGAAACAGGATTTTCACTTCTGCCAGCAGTGCTTTGTTGTCATAAGTATTTTTGGCGATTTCATTTTTTAAGTTTAAAATGGTAACGTCTTTATCGCTCAATATATCTTTATTGAAATTGATTTCATTCAAAATATCGCTCTTGAGGTCAGTGGTGTCCTGGATGACTACTAATTTAGTGTCGTTTATGTTGTAGGTTTTTAATTTTTCATTTAATGTTTTAATTTCGTCATCGCTAAATCTTTTGGAAAGAAAACCAAGTTGCAGTTTTTTTGGCTTTGCGTTGAAGTTCGTTTTCTTGTACAAAACGGCAATCCCTTTACTTGTGAATTCATTGTCCATGAAAACATCGATTTGATGTTGGTATCTTTTCTGCTCAATTAATTGGTATGCAAAATATATACTCGGAAGGATTAATACCGTTATTAAAGTTGTGATAATATACCGCACCTGTTTTTGATGTTTATCGTCCAATTGCTTTTTGACGGGGTACTTTAAATATTTGACAATGAAAAAGGTGGAGATGCAGATGAAAACGCAATTTATCGAGTACAAATACATCGCGCCGAAAAAGAATTTTAAGCTACCAAGCGCTAAACCATATCCTGCCGTACAAAGAGGAGGCATAAGAGCTGTTGCAATTGCGACGCCCGGTATGGGATTTCCTTTTTCAACTCGAGTCATCGCAATTGCGCCCACCAAACCACCAAAAAAGGCAATGAGGATGTCATAAATATTTGGTGAAGTTCTTGATAATAATTCTGGCTGAGCCTCTTTAAAAGGACTTACATAAAAGTATAGAGTAGAAACGAATAAGCCAACAACTGTGGCTATGAGAAGGCTTTTTAGTGACTTTTTAAGCAAAGTAAAATCATAGATTCCCAATCCGAAACCTGCGCCTATGATGGGCCCCATCAATGGAGATATAAGCATCGCGCCTATGATTACCGCCGTCGAATTCACGTTCAATCCCACCGAGGCCACCACAATCGCACAGGCCAAGATCCACAGATTGGAACCCCTGAATGAAATGTTGGATTTCACGTTGTCCAACACTAGATTCTTGTCTTCCTCGCCTTTGCTAAGATTAATATAATCGAAAAACCTATTCATTGTTGTTTTCATTCGTAACTTCTTTTAAGGTGTTTTTTAAAAAAACGAATCCCACTAAACCTGCGATTAATGAAGAAAGTAAAATAATGAATTTTGCGTTGCTAATTATAGTTTGATCGTCAAAGGCAAGTAAAGTTATGAATATTGACATGGTAAAACCAATCCCACCCAAAAATCCCACTCCAATCACCGTTTTCCAGGTTAAGTCGTTGGGAAGTTTGCAGAACCCGGCATAAACGGCCAAAAAGCTAAAGAGGTAAATCCCCAAAGGTTTTCCAACAATTAGTCCCAGGGCGATTCCCAGACTGTAATGCTGCGAAATGGTTTCTCCGATATTGGAACTGATAACAATTGCCGTATTGGCCAAGGCAAATAAAGGAAGTATAAAAAAACCGACGGGTTTGTGCAGAAAATGTTGCAGAATATAGGAAGTTGATTTTTTATCTCCGTTGCCAAATGGTATCACAAAAGCCAACAGCACTCCCGTAATGGTTGCATGAATGCCTGAATGTAGCATGAACCACCACATGATTACACCACCTATCAGGTAGGGAATTAGGTTTCGCACTTTCATTCTATTCAATACGAACAGCACTGACATGACCGCCAGAGCAATGAACAAGTTCATCCAGAGGATCGTTTTTGTGTAGAAGACGGCAATTACCAAAATGGCACCCAAATCGTCAATCACTGCTAATGCCGTTAAGAAAATTTTCAAAGACAACGGTACCCTGCTACCCAATAAGGATAGGATTCCCAATGCAAATGCAATGTCAGTGGCCATTGGAATTCCTGCTCCGCCATGTGCTACCGTACCGTAATTTAATAACAAATATAATCCCGCGGGAATTAACATTCCACCTAGCGCCGCAAAAATCGGAAGCATCGCGTCTTTTATATTTGACAATTCACCGTCGTAAATTTCTCTCTCTAATTCTAAACCAATCAGCAAGAAGAAAATAGTCATCAAGCCATCATTAATCCAATATTCCAAGCTTTGCCCGCCCAAGTTCATATGCCAAGTATGGATGTATTCGGCGCCAAAGATTGAATTTGCCATAAATAATGAAAATATGGTGCAACCTATCAAGACAAGTCCACTGGATTTTTCATTATTAAAAAATTCGTTAAACAAATCATTGTTATAAATCTTTTTTATCGCCTTTTTCATTTTTAATTTCATGTATTCTTTGTGTTTTAACCAATACGGGGATATTTTGCCCGTATCTATTTATAAATGCCACTAATTTTAGCTCGATTGACAAAAATAGCCAATTAGTGGGTAATCCTCTTGCAGAAACGGATAATAATATTTTAAAAATAAGCTGGCGAAATTTTTAAAAATGTTTTAGCGACACCCATTTTATGGTAATCTGACAAAACGGATTCTGAATTTAAAAGAAAATGTCTTAATTGTTAGCGATTAATAGTTCAATAATTATTTACGCACAGCTCCGGACTTGGGGCCTTTTAAGATGCACTTTGCAATTCCCTAAGGATTTTATAAGAATTTAGTCTTGCCTCGTGATCGTAGATATGGGAAACTACCATCAGTTCATCGATTTGTGTGTCGTCAACGAATTGAGTCAAAGCCTCCTTAATTTCGGAGGGATTTCCAATGAAAGAATAGGTCAAAAACTGCTTCATTACTTGTTTTGCTTCGGGACTCACTTTGAAATTTTCGTCGGCGGGTTGAAGCGGATGCCTGTCATTTGTCAGAATACCCAGAAAAATTTTTTCCATCGATGTGGCGATCAATTTGGCCTCTTCGGATGTTGTTGCCGCGGTAACATTTACGCAAGCAATCGCATAGGGTTCTTTTAGCTGTTCCGATGGTTTGAAGTTGGTTCTGTAGATATGAAGCGCTTGCTGCAATTGCTGCGGGGCGAAATGGCTGGCAAAGGCATAAGGCAATCCAAATGCGGCAGCTAATTTGGCACTATCAGTACTGGAACCCAATATCCAAATGGGAATGTCGAGGCCTTCTCCGGGTATCGCCCTGACTTCGGAATTTTTGTTGTCTTCTGACAGGTAGTTTTGCAATTCCCTCACCGTTTTTGGGAATTGGAAAGCTGCCTGATCGTCCCTTTGCAATGCCCTGGCGGTAAGTTGATCCGTTCCCGGAGCGCGACCCAATCCCAAGTCGATTCTATTGGGATACAAGGACGCGAGCGTGCCGAATTGTTCGGCGATCACCAAAGGCGCATGGTTGGGCAGCATGATTCCGCCGGAACCTACTCTTATTTTGGTGGTTCCTCCCGCAATATGACCAATCAGGATGGATGTGGCCGAACTGGCAATACTGACCATATTATGGTGTTCCGCCAGCCAAAAGCGATGATAACCCAGACTTTCAGCTTTTTGTGCCAGACTAAGACTGTTTTTGAATGATTGGGCAGGAGTTTTTCCTTCTAAGACTAAGGCTAGATCTAATATGGATAATGGAGTGGTATTAAAATCTTTTTTCATCGGAATTATATCTGTTCTGGAGTTTTAATCCTCTGTTTTTTAAATGTTCATTTGTATCGCTTAAGATACAAAATTTGAGACTCAACGGCCTATTTTTTAGCCGTTTTTATATTTCGAGTTTCATCAATAAATTTATTGGCTTGTCACTGCCCAACTACAGCAGAAAAAGTTTCGATGAATGTTTGGGAAGCAATTTTTTGTATTGATTCCAGATCAGATAGAGTAGCTCTCCTAATTTCTATTTTGTTCATGATAATTGAATATGTTTTCGAGGCGTAAAAATTAGATTCAAAAATAGCGAATAGAAAATTTGAATCCATTCATGTTTTCTATTGAATCATTAAACAAATCAATTTAAGTAAAGCTATTTATTGTTTTCAATTTGTACTTTTGGGTAATTATTGAAAAGAACCTGTAACAGGAATATTTATGAAAATTGTGATCTCTCCGGCCAAATCTTTGAACTTCGAAAAAGAATTACCTACCGCAGCATATACCGAACCTTTATTTTTAAAGGAATCAAGACAGATCCAAAAAGTATTGAAAAAGGAATCACCAAAAGATTTGTCTGAACTGATGCATATTTCGGATAAATTGGCCGATTTAAACTGGCAGCGAAATCAAGAGTGGAAAACTCCGTTTTCTCCTGAAAATGCACGTCCCGCCATTTATGCTTTCGACGGGGACGTATATACTGGTTTAGATGCCTATTCGATTCCAATAGATAAATTACAGAGACTACAAGACAGTTTACGGATTTTATCCGGTTTGTACGGACTCTTGAAACCTTTGGATCTGATTCAAGCATACCGATTGGAAATGGGGACAAAATTACCCATCGACGAAAGCAAGAATTTGTATGAATTTTGGAAAAACACAATCACCAAGAGCCTCAACAAAGAACTTAAGAAAGACGAACTTTTCATAAACTTGGCGAGCAACGAATATTTTTCGGCTATTGATGTTAAAGCATTAAAAGTTCCCATAATCACACCCGATTTTAAAGATTATAAAAACGGAAAATTGAAAAGCATCAGCTTTTTCGCCAAAAAAGCCAGGGGAATGATGGTGCGCTATATCATCGACACCGATGCCAAAACAATTGACGATTTAAAAGGCTTCAATTATGACGGCTATCAGTTTGACGCGAATCTGTCTAAAGGCAACCATCTCGTTTTCACGAGGTAGTACTTCATCAAAAATAAAAAAATGCCGATACCACTTGTGATATCGGCATTTTTTTTATTGCTATTAATGCATGGCGTCCGCCGGATTGATTTTGTTTTTTCCTTTCTTAATCAGAAATATAATCGGAATGCAGCACAGAAACATAATTCCGAGATACGTGAAAATGTCCATATACGACAATACCGTACTTTGTTTCATAACGGAATAATCGATTGCCTGATAGGCTTTCTTTAACGCTTCGTTAGCCGTAAATCCTTTGGACATAAACCCTTTTTGCAACAGCAACAATCGTTGTTGGACTTCAAATTTGCTTCCGTCCAAATGTGCCACTAAATTTACGCGGTGTTCTTGGTTGAATCTGGTGATAAAGGTAGTGATTATGGCTATTCCGAACGAACCTCCAAGCTGTCTCATCATACCTGTAAAGGCTGCGCCTTCTCCAATATGTTTTCCTGATAAAGTGGATAACGATAAGGTGGTGATGGGCACAAAAAGTAGCCCCAGTCCAATTCCCCTTAATATCAATGACCAATATAAATGTTCGACACCAGTATCTGGCGTCATGCTATCATGCATCATAAGGGTAAAGAAAAAGAATACAAGAAACCCTAAGCCTACCATATATCCTTGCGGAACGCCCCTCTGGATCAATTTACCAATAATAGGCATCATAAAGGCGGTAGTTATAGATCCCGGGATCAACAGCAATCCCGCATCAGTGGCGGTCCATCCTAAAACGGACTGGGTGTAAATTGGAATAATCAAAGTGGAACCGTACAATCCGAAACCTAAAATGAAACACATTAAGGTACCGATCCTTAGGTTACCGTCTTTCAACACACTCAAATTTACGATCGGATATTTGTAAGTTAACTCCCTCAAAATAAATAATATCAGACCAAATAATGAAACGGCGCTCAATAGCACAATCAATTTGTTGTTGAACCAATCGTCTTGTTGCCCATGTTCCAGTACAAACTGTAAAGAACCGATAAAGGCTGCCAAAAGGAAGATTCCTATCCAATCGACTTGATTTACCTTCAGTTTTTCGCCATATTTCGGGCTTCTGACAAAGCTTAATGTCAAAAGGGTGGCGATGATTCCCAGGGGGATGTTGATGTAAAAAATATAAGGCCAAGAGAAATGATCCACTAAATAGCCCCCCAATGGCGGACCCAATGTGGGGCCTACAATAACTCCCATACCATAGATGGCTTGGGCCATTCCCCGTTTGGCAATGGGATAACTTTCCGTAATGATCGTTTGTGCGGTAACCAATAAGGCACCCCCGCCAAGACCTTGAATAAACCGGAAGGCTACCAGCTCCCATATATTGGTGGCATTACCACATAAAAAAGAGGCAACGGTAAATATAATGATGGAAACGGCAAAATAATTGCGTCTCCCAAATTGCTGTGAAAGCCAACTCGTCATTGGGATTACGATAACATTGGCAATGGCATAGGCCGTAATCACCCAAGCCACATCTGTTAAAGTGGCTCCCAGGCTCCCTCTCATATTGGTCAGCGCGACATTGACAATAGTGGTATCCACAATTTCCAGCAAGGCACAAAGTACCGCCGTCAGTGTAATGATAACCCGTCTAAAACCGTATTCAACTAGATCGTCTTCTCCTTGTGCCATATTATTTTATATGTACGTCAACATCCACATTCATCCCCGGCCGCAATAATTTTATTTTCTCGGCATCATTATTGGCGTCAATACTGATTTTAACGGGCAAGCGTTGGATCGTTTTCACGAAGTTACCCGTGGCGTTATCCGGAGGCAAAATAGAGAAACGAGCCCCAGTGGCGGGTGAAAATGAAGTCACCGTTCCATTAAAGTCATAGCCAGGATAGGCATCCACTTTTATGGTTACTTTTTGTCCGGTCACCATTTTATTTAATTGCGTTTCTTTGAAATTGGCCACAACCCAGGCTTCATTGTTGTTGATGATGTAAAAAAGCGATTGTCCTGCCTGAACCAGTTGTCCCGGTTGAATGTCAATTTTAGAAACCTGCCCGTCAATGGCGGCGGTTACGGCTGTGTAGCTTAGATTTAAAATTGCCGAGTCAAGCAACGCTTTGGCTCTTTTGATATTGGCGGCCGCTACGTCCGTTTGTTTGTCTGATGCTTTTGATTTGGCCACAATAACTGATTTCTGGAAGGCCGTCGCTTTTTCCTGTTGCTCCAAAATACGCACTTGACTTTCCGCTTCTTGCTTTGCAGCCAAAGCCTGTTCGTATTGTTGCTTTGTGATCGTATGGCTTTTGTACAAGTTGTTGTATCGGTTGTAATCACTTGTGAGGCGACCCAATCTGATTTTGGCGGTTTCGATATTTCCTCCGGCAGATTTCACATTGGCATCAGACACTGAAATGCTCGCTAAAATACTGTTGATGTCCGCTTTGGAAACTTCAAAACTCCCTTCTGCACTGGCCAAATTTGCAGTCGCTTCATCTATCTTTAATTGGTAATCCTTTTTGTCAATCGTAAATAAAGTATCCCCTTTTTTTACAAAATCGTTATCCTTGATATACACTTTGCTTACATAACCTGAAACTCTTGGTATGATTGGGTTCATGTTTTTCTCTATCTGGGCATCATCTGTTCCTTCGTGAGAAAGGGAGTGAATGTATTTATAAGTTCCATAAGCAAAACCTAATAGCACCAAAGAAGCTATTATAATGATAAACTTTGTGTTTGTTTTTTTCTTTGTCATTTTGGTGTCGATTATATTTTTGAAAGATTGAAGGTTTGGTTTAATTGTCCGCATACGGAAAGCAGCTCATAGTATTTTTGGATAACATTCGCTTTCGCCAATGTCCTATTTATGTTGGAACCCAATTGTTCCACATCGGCTTCCAGCAAGTCATTGGTGTCCGATAGACCGTTATCGTACTTGTCTCTGATTATCCTGTAATTTTCAGATGCCTGTTCAACCGCTTGATTGTAAACCAAATTTTGTTTTAACGCTAAATCATAATCTTCAATGGCTTTCTGAACCTGTATTTTGATGTAATCTGTAAGCATCTCCCCGGAATTTTGTATTTCCAAAGCCTTGCTTTCGGCGATTTTTACATTTGTGCCATTTTTAAGAATGCCACTCAAGTCATAGGATACGCCAACACCAATATTCATTGCATTTTGTACGGTAATCACGTTTTTTAAATCTAATGCCGTATATCCTCCAATGATTGAAATAGTGGGGTAGTAGCCACTTTTGACTATTTGGACATTGGCAAGACTCGCTTTTTCTTGTAATTGAATAGATTGTAAGTCTTTTCGATTTTTCAAGGCCGGTCCCTCCTCGGTGGGAACATTGGTCATTTGAAAGTTGGCAAAATCACTTTCTCTAATTTCTAGCTTCGTCTTAGGATCCATTTTTAAAAGACTCGCGAGTTCGAAGTTTACGATATTCAGGTCACTTATGGCTCGGTCTAAAGATAGCTGTACTTTAGAAACTTGGAGTTGTGACTTTAACAAATCATTTCTTGGAATGATTCCGTTTTTCTCTAGTTCAAGGAAATCGTCCACGCGTTGTTGTGCACTTTTTTGGTTTTCCTTTAGGAGTTCAACCGTTTTTTGTGCCTTGTATAAACTTGCGTAATAATTGATGACTTGCATGGCGACCTCCTCTTTTGTTTGCATTGCGCTGGCGGTTTCAGCCTGATACATAATATCATACGCTTCAACGGTGTTTTGTATTTTAAAACCGGCAAATATGGGAAGACTTGCGTTGACTTGTCCAATCATTAATTGGTCAACGACTGGAAGCGGCTCTGGATTGGAACTTTTGTTCAATTTCAAATCTATTGAAGCTTTCGCTAAACGCTGGTACTGTCCCGAAACCTTCAAATCAGGGTATCTGTTGTTTTTTACGGATTGCAACTCGTATTTTTTCGTGGCCACTTTGGTGTTTGCCAAATTTACTTCATTGCTTTTTGCCCATGCCATGTGGATCGCCTCGTCGAGTGTTAGGCTCGTTTTTTCTTGCGCTTCTATGGATGAAATTCCAGTAAAGAAAATCCCAAAGAGCAATAATTGACTAACTTTCATATATCAGAAGTGCTTTTATTGTTTGTTGAATGTGTTTTGTCAGATTGGTTTTTACGTAATTGTTGTATAGTTCTTCCGTATTAAGCTGTAATAAATTTTTGAAATACGGTTTGTTCATGTGGAAATGGAAAAACGTCCCCAAGATGGTAGGAGTGATCAGGGGAACAATAATATCTTTCCTAAAAACCCCCTTGTTTTGCCCTTCTTCAATGATGGACATTAATGCTTTTAGGTTTCCGCTTCTTAGGTCATTAAGGGCCTGAAGGTCAATATCTCTTTTCTCATTGGAAAACTCAAAATGCAATATTCTATAAATCCCTTTATTACAGTTTATCCGATTGATATAAATCTCGATCAGTTTATTTACTTTCTCGATAGGCTCAAGACTTTCGGCCAATAAATTTTCTATTTGAAATTTTAAGTCCGTAGTTCTGAAAAGAATAAGGGATTCCAGTAATCGTTCTTTGGACCCGAAATAATAGGAAACCATTGCGACGTTAATTTTCGC